>NZ_JAUQWH010000028.1 GCF_030757795.1 Actinoplanes oryzae | reverse complement strand
GGCCGGTGGGTCAGGCGGTCGCCCAGGTGCAGCGAATCGACCAGGTGCGCCAGCCACTCCCGGTCGGCCCGGCGCCCGCCGAGCCGCTCGGCGAGCGTGATGTTCTCCTCGGCGCTCAGCGTCGGGATGAGGTTGAAGGCCTGGAAGACGAAGCCGAGCCGGTCGCGGCGCAGCGCCGTCAGCTGCCGCTCCGACATCCGGGTCAGGTCGGCGCCGGCGATCGTCACCTGACCGGCGGTGGGCCGGTCGAGGCCGGCGACGCACTGCAGGAAGGTCGACTTGCCCGAGCCCGAGGGGCCCATGATGGCCGTGAACTGCCCGCGGCCGAAGTCGGCCGACACGTCGTCGAGCGCGGTGACCGCGGCGGCCCCCGACCCGTACGTCTTGGTCAGCCCGCGGACGGAGATCGCCGGGTCACCGGCGGGCGCGGGGGCGGTCTGCGGGACGAATGTCTGTTCCGGACGCATGGACCAAGTCCATCAGGACAGGGCGTTCCGGACATCATCGTGGAGAGGAGTTCCGGGGGTAGTGCCAGCGTTACCCCCGGGGTGCCGCTGCCGGGACCCCGGCCCGGTCGGCGGCGCGGGCGGCCAGCGCCCGGCACAGGCCGTCGTGCCCGTCGGCGACCACGGTGCGCAGCGGGCCGGGCGCCTGCCGCTCCAGCCATTCCCGGAGGGCCGCCTCGGTGTCGCCGGAGACCGCCCACAGCGGGAAGAGCCGCAGGGCGAAGTGGTGCGTCTGCGGGGCGGGCCACCGTCCGGCGACCCGGTCGAGGGCGGCGACGTACTCCCGGGCGTAGCCGGCGATCAGATCGACCTGGGCGGGATGGGCGAAGCCGGCCATCACCTGATCGCGGGCTGCCGGGCCCAGCCCGTCGCCGAGGATCTCCCGCCACGCCGACCGCTTCGCCGCCGCCGTCGGGCACGCCGCCCGCGCCGCCGGATCGCGGCGCAGCTCCGCCTCGGGAAGCTCCGTGCCGTGGGCGACGAGCGCGTGCACCAGCCGGCGGCGGAGCTCGTCGTCGACGACGAGACCGGGGAAGGGGCCGGCGCCGTCGAGGCAGGCCCGCAGGGTACGCAGCACGTCCTCGTCCAGCACGGCGGCGGTCAGCGCGCGCACGTACGCCGCCTGCCGTTCCCCGCCCGGCGCGGCCGCGACCGCCAGCTCCGTCAGCCGGCCGGTCAGCCGGCGCCAGGCGGCGGGTGCGTGATCCGGGTCGACGTAGAGGCAGATCGCCGAGTTCGCCCGCTGCAGCAGCCGGTGCCGCATCGCCGGTTCCGTCTCGGCGTCCAGCGCACCGAGCGTCATGCCGAGGTAGTCCCGGGCGCGCAGCCCGGCGTCGCGGGTCATCTCCCACGCCGCCGACCAGCACAGCGCCCGGGGCAGCGCGGGCGTGACGTCGCCGATGCGGGTGCGCAGGACGGCCACCGAGCCGGGGTCCAGCCGGGCCGCCGCATAGCCCAGGTCGTCGTCGTTGACCAGGATCAGCTTGCCCGCCGGCCGTCCGGTCAGCGCCGGGACAGCGGTCCGCGGGCCGGCGACGTCCACCTCCACCCGGGCGACGCGGACAAGCGCGCCGGATCCGTCGTCGTCGTACACCCCGACCGCCACGCGGTGCCGGCGCGGCGAGCCGCCCTGCTCCACGGCGACACTGCCCAGCCGCCCGTCCGCACGGCGGGTGAGCACCGGGCGCAGCTCGCTGACGCCGGTGGTGCGCAGCCACTCGTCCGCCCAGGAGGCGAGGTCGCGGCCGGAGGCCCGGGCCAGCGCGCCGAGGAGGTCGGCGAGGCCGGCGTTGCCGTACGCGTGCCGCCGCAGGTAGTCCGCCAGGCCGGCGCGGAACCGGTCCTCGCCGGTCCAGGCCACGAGCTGGCGCAGCACGGCCGCGCCCTTGGCGTAGGTGATGCCGTCGAAGCGCAGCTCCGCCCCGGCGCGGTCGGCGACGTCCGCCACGATCGGATGGGTCGACGGCAGCCGGTCCTGCTCGTAGGCCCAGGCCTTCTCGGTGAGCGCGAACGCGGTCCACGCCCCGGGATCGCCCAGCGCGGCCTGCGCGTGCACCGCCGCCCACGCCGCGAACGACTCGTTCAGCCACAGGTCGTCCCACCAGCGCATGGTCACCAGGTCGCCGAACCACATGTGGGCCAGCTCGTGCAGCAGCACCCCGGCGCGCCGCTGCCGGGCGGCCGGGTCGGCGGCTCCGGCCCGGGCGACGGACTCGGCCATCGTCACGCAGGCGGCGTTCTCCATGGCGGCGGCCGGCAGCTCCGCGACCAGGCACAGATCCAGCTTCGCGAAGGGGTAGGGCGTGGCGAAGACGTCCCGGAAGTGGGCGAGTCCCCGCGCCGTCGTGGCGAGCAGCTCCGCCGCGTCGACCTGCCCGGCCGTCGAGGCCCGGGACAACACCCTCAGCGGCACGTCGTGGTCACCGTCCCGCCAGACGGCGCCGGCTGCGGCGAGGGGTCCGGCCACGACCGCGACGAGGTACGGCGGGAGCGGCGCGCTCGGCTCGAACAGATGCAGTCCCGCCACGGCGGGCCCGGCCGCAGGTGCGTTGCCGGCAACGGTCCACCCCGGCGGGGCGACGACACGCAGCTCCACCGGCGCCTTGAGGTCGGGCTGGTCGAAGCAGGCGAAGATCCGCGCCGCACCCTCGGGCTGGCACTGCGTGTGCACGTACACTGCGTCGTCGGCGGGGTCCACGAACCGGGACAGGCCGCGGCCCGACGCCGACCAGCGACCGGCGGCGTCGACCACCAGCTCGTTCTCCGCCGCCAGGTCCGGCAGCTCGATGCCGCCCTCGCCCGCCTCCAGCCGCCCGCCGTTGAGCACCGCGTGGCGCACCTCGGCGATGTCGAGGTCGATGCGGCAGCTCGCGCCGGGGGTGCGGCACCGGAACCGGACGGTGGTCCGGGACGTGAACCCGGCGTCCCCGGTCAGGTCCAGTTCGACCCGGTAGGAGCGGACGTCGATCAGCTCGCTGCGGCGCTCGGCCTCGTGCCTGGTCACCATCGGCGGAAGCCCCGGGCGGCGAGGAGCATGCCGGCGCCGGCGACGACCGTGCAGGAGACCACGGCGCCGGCGATCGCGGCCGGGGCGGGCGGGCCCAGCATGAGGGAGCGGACGGCGTCCATGGCGTACGACAGCGGGTTGACCGCGGAGATCGGGCGCAGCCAGCCCGGCAGGCTCGTGACCGGGACGTACGCGTTGGAGGCGAACGTCAGCGGGAACATCAGCAGGGTCACGATCATCTGCATCTTCTCGGGGCTGCGCAGCCACGCGGCGGCGGCCAGGAAGATCCACGTCAGGCTGCCCGTGACGAGCACGGTGAGCAGCACCCCGCCCAGCGTGCCGGCGAGCCCCGCGGGCCGGAAGCCGAACACCAGCGCCCCGGCCACGATGATGATCGGGAGCTGGAGCGCGGCGCGGGCGGTGTCCGCCACGCTGCGGGCGCCGAGGACGGAGAGCGGGCTGATCGGCAGCGACCGGAAGCGCGCCATGAGCCCGTTGCGCGCGTCCTCGATGAGCAGCACGCCCGACTGCATGCCGGTGCTCAGCCCGGTCGTCACGAGCAGCGACGGGAGCAGGTAGTCGACGTAGGACACCCCGGCGGGGAAGCCCGGCGTGTCCGCGATGCCGCTGAACACCTGGCTGAAGAGCAGCAACGTGATCAGGGGCTGCAGCATGGTGAAGATGAGCAGCTGCGGCTCCCGCAGGTAGGGCCGCAGCGACCGGCCACTGAGCACGCTGAGCTGCTCGATCAGCGGGGCGCCGCGGCGGGCGCCGGGGGCGGTCCGCACCGGGACGTCGGCCCGGTCGACGGCCGTCACGCCGTCTCCGGCCGGGCGGTCCGCTGGAAGGCGAGGTAGACGTCGTCGAGGGTGGGGTCGTGCACGGTCGTGCCGGTCATCTCGCATCCGTTCTCGTCCAGCAGCCGCAGCAGCCGCAGCAGGTCGTTGCCGTCGGCCACCGGCACGGTCACCGTCCGCGGCCGGGTAGCGGCGGGCTCGGCCGGCAGTCCCGCGGCGCGCAGGGTCAGCAGGACGTGCCGCGCCGCGGCCGGGCCGGAGGTGGCGATCTCGGCGACGCGCCGGCCGTAGCGGGCCTTCAGCTCGTCCGGCCGGCCGGCGAACACCACGCGCCCGTCGTCGAGCACGGCCAGCCGGTCGGCCAGCCGGTCGGCCTCGTCGAGGTACTGGGTGGTGAGCAGCACGGTCGCCCCGCCGGCGACCCGCTGCTCCACGATCTCCCACAGCGCCAGCCGGCTCTCGGGGTCGAGGCCGGTGGTCGGCTCGTCCAGGAAGAGCACCTCGGGGTCGCCGACCAGGCCGGCGGCCAGGTCCAGCCGGCGGCGCATCCCCCCGGAGTAGGTACGCACCTTGCGGTGACCCGCTTCGCCCAGCCCGAGCGTGGCCAGCAGCTCGTCGGCCACCGCCGCTGCCGGGCGGCGCCGGAAGCCGAGCAGCCGGGCGATCAGCACCAGGTTGTCGTGGCCGGAGATCCGGTCGTCGACGGCCGCGTACTGGCCGGTCAGCCCGATCCGGCGGCGCACCTCGGCCGCGCCGGCGACGACGTCGTGCCCGGCGACCCGGGCCGTGCCGGCGGTCGGGGCGAGCAGCGTGCTGAGGATGCCGATCAGGGTCGACTTGCCGGCGCCGTTGTGGCCGAGCAGGCCGAGCACCGTGCCGCCGGGCACCTCCAGGGTGACGCCGGCGAGCGCCCGGGCGGCACCGAAGGACTTGCTCAGCCCCGCGACCGAGATGACCGGTTCACCCATGCCACCCAGTCTGCGGGCGGCCCCGGCCCGGACCCGGGGATGCCGACCGGGCGCCGACCTAGGTCAGGCCGCGGCGCTCAGCCCTGCAGGTAGGTCAGCACGGCGTGCACCCGTCGGTGGTCGACGTCGCTGCGGGCCAGGCCGAGCTTGGCGAAGATGCCGTTGACGTGCTTGAGGACGGTCGCCTCGCTGATCGACAGGGCGGCGGCGATCGCGGCGTTGGTCCGGCCCTGGGCCATGAGGGCGAGCACCTCGGTCTCCCGCTCGGTCAGCCGCTCCAGCGGGGAGATGTTGCGGCGCCGGCCGAGCAGCTGGCGCACCACCTCCGGGTCGATGACCGAGCCGCCCGCCGCGACCTCCTCGATCGCGCCGAGGAAGTCGTCGACGTGCCCGACCCGCTCCTTGAGCAGATAGCCCACGCCGCCGCTGCCCGAGGACAGCAGGTCGGTGGCCGACTGGTGGGTGACATGCTGGCTGAACACCAGGATCCGCGCGCCGGGATCCTCCGCCCGCACCTGGACGGCGACCCGCAGCCCCTCGTCGCTGAAGTCCGGCGGCATGCGGACGTCGATGATCGACAGATCCGGCCGCTGCTCCCGGATGGCCGCGAGCAGGGCGTCGCGGTCGCCGGCCACCGCCACGATCTCGTGCCCGCCGGAGCTGAGCAGGGCCACCAGGCCCTCCCGGAGCAGGACCGAGTCCTCGCCGATCACGATGCGCACGGAATCTCCATCGTGACGATCGTAGGACCCCCGGCCGGGCTGCGGACCAGCACCGTGCCCCCGTACGCCTCCACCCGGTCGGCGATGCCGGCCAGCCCGCCGCCGGCCGGGTCCGCCCCGCCCGCGCCGTCGTCGCGCACCTCGGCGACGATCCGGGCGCCGACGGCCACGACCGACACCGAGGCTGCCGCCGGCCCGCTGTGCTTGACCACGTTGGACAGCGCCTCGGCGATCGCGAACCACAGCGTGGACTCGACTCCCGCGGACGGCCGGCGGGGCAGGTCCACGCGCAGCTCGACCGGCAGCGGATGGTCGTCGGCCAGTTCGGCCAGCATCGCCGGCAGCCCCCGCTCGCGCAGCGTCGCCGGATAGATGCCGTGCACCAGGTCCCGCAGTTCGCGCAGGGCCCGGGCGGCCTCCTCGTGCGCCTTGTCGACCAGCGCGCGGGCGTCCGGGTCGCCGTCGCGCAGGCGCACCCGCAGCATGCCGAGGGTCATCAGCAAGGAGGTGAGCCGCTGCTGGGCGCCGTCGTGCAGGTCCCGCTCGATCCGGCGCCGCTCGAACTCGAACCCGGCCACCACCCGGGTCCGCGACGCGGTCAGCTCCCGCACCCGGCTGCCCAGCGCCGCCTCCCGGTCGCCGACCAGCAGCGAGCGCACCACCAGCGCCCGGGCGGCGGTGACCGCGGTGATCAGGTAGAGCCCGGCGGCCAGCAGCACCAGGCCCAGGACCGGGGCGAGCACGGCCCCGGGCAGGTGGGCCGCGTCGAGGCGCAGCCAGGCGAGCACCTGCACCCCGTCGCCGCGCCGGCCGGCGGTGAGCGGGGCGAGGACCAGGGTCAGCGGGATGGCGAGCAGCATGAACGGCACGAAGAAGTCGACGACGCTCAGCGGCAGGAGCAGGAGGCCGTACCCGAGCTCCTGCCAGGTCGCCCGCTCGCGCAGCCGCCCGGCGAGCCACCCGCCCGGGCCGGGGCGCGCGGGCGGAGTGTGCGGCGACGGTTGCCGGCCGCCCTCCACCCACGACAGCCGCCGGCGCTCGAGCGCGCCGAGCGGGATGCCGGCCCACGGCCCGAGCGGAAGGCAGGTCATCAACCAGCCGTACGCCACCAGCGGCGAGCACAGCAGGTAGCCCGCACACCGCCACGGCCACCAGCTGCCCAGCAGCCGCAACCGGCGGGCCGTCAGCGCGTCCCACGCCGTCTGTGTCATGCCGTGTGCCGTCCCTTCGTGGTTCACACCACTTCAGCACAACGCCGCGACGTCCATTCCGGTGTGCCGGGCGGCGAACACCAGTGCGTCGGCGAGCAGGGCGATGGCGCTGCTCAGGGACCGGGCGCCGTGCCCGAGGGGATCGCGGCGCAGCAGGATCGGGCCGTCTCCCGCGCCGGCGTGCTGCAACGCGGCACACATCTTGCGGGCGTGCCACGGCTCGACGCGGGTGTCGTTGTCCGACACCGTGAACAGCACCGCGGGATAGCGGACGCCGTCGCGGACGTGGTGGTACGGCGAGTACGACAGGAGGTGCTCGAACGGGCCGGGATCGGCGGCGGAGCCGTACTCGGCGGTCCACAGCCGGCCGAGCCCGCCGTGCTCGTAGCGGACCATGTCGAGCAGCGGCGCCGAGCAGACGACCGCGGCGTACAGCTCGGGGCGCTGGGTGAGCGCGGCGCCGACGAGCAGGCCACCGTTGGACGAGCCCGCCACGGCCAGCTGCCCGGGGGTCGTCCGGCCGGTCCGGATCAGGTGCTCGGCCACGGCGTGGAAGTCGTCGAACGAGTGCTGCTTGCGCGTGCCCATGCCGTCCCGGTGCCAGGACTCGCCCTCCTCCCCGCCGCCGCGCACCTGCGCGTGCACGTAGATGCCGCCCGCGCGCACCCACGCGAGCGCCTCGGGCGAGTAGTGCGGGCCGATGGTGACGCCGAACCCGCCGTACCCGCGAAGCAGCACCGGTCGCGGCCCGGAGCAGTCCGGCGGCGCCACCACGAGCAGCCCCACCTCCGTGCCGTCGGCGGAGCGGCAGGTCTCCCGGCCGGCCGTCGCCGCCGGCCGCGCGACCCCGCCGGGGGCGGCCCAGACCCGCAGCTCGTCCGTCCGCGCGTCCCAGTGGTGGACGACGGGCGGGGTGACGTGGTCCGTGTACGTGAACCAGGCCTCGTGCCCGCCGGTGGGCCGGACGCTGAGCCCGCCGACCGCCCCGCTGCCCGGCAGCGCCAGCTCGCCGAGCGCCTTCCCGGTGCGCAGGTCGTGCACGGTCACCTCGCTGACGGTGTGCCGGACCCATCCGGCGACCAGCAGCGGGTCGCCGAGTTCCGGCCCGTCCAGGACCGACCAGGTCCGCAGCACCGCGTCCGGCCGCTCCGCGATCAGTTCCTGCCAGGACGCGGGGCCGGGGGACAGGGGGTCGAAGACGCAGAGCCGGCCGCGCGGGGCGCCGACGGTGGTGAACGCGTAACCCCGGCCGTCGCGGCCGACGGAGAGCTGGGCGACGCCGGCGCCGCCCAGCTCGACCTCGGCGAACTCCGGGGCGCCGGGGTGGCTCGCGGTCAGATCGGCGAGCCAGACCCGGTTGACGGGCGCGGGGCCTGCCGAGGCGCTGATCACCAGCCAGCGGCCGTCGCGGCTCAGGTCGAGGGCGTACCCGGTCCCGGCGGGCAGCTCCGGGCCCCGCGCCCCGGGGAAGATCTCGACGTCCTCGGCGGCCGGGCGCCCGATCCGGTGCAGGAAGACGCGGCGGTGAAAGGCGGCCTCCCCGTCCGGTACGCACTCCGGCGGCACCTTGCGCACGTAGTAGAACGCCGTCCCGTCCGGCAGCCACGCGAGCATCGAGTACCGGGTGCGGTCGATCGGCCCGTCGACGACCCTCCCGGTGTCCACCGCCAGGACGCGCAGCTGCGACTCCTCGGTGCCGCCCGCCGACAGCTGGTACGCGACCAGGTCGCCCTCCGGCGACGCCTGCCAGATGTCGAGCGTCGTCCGCCCGGACGGATCCAGCACCGCCGGGTCCACCAGCACCCGCTGCGTCCCGTCCGGCTCGGCCACCCACAGCGAGCCGTGCTCCTGGCCGGCCGGGCGCCGCACCAGGAAGTGCCGGTTTCCGCGCCAGGCGGGCGCGCTCACGAAGTCGTGCCCGGCCAGCTGCCGGAGCCTGTCTTGCACCCCGGCGGTCGCCGGCGCGGCCGCCCGGTACGCGGCGAAAAGCTCGTCCTGGCGCGCCGACCAGGACGTGGTGGCGGCCGATGCGCCGTCCTCGAGCCACCGGTAGGGATCGGGCACCTGATGTCCGAAGTGGACCTCGACGGGGCCGGTGCGCGGCGCCGGCGGGTAGCCGGTCATCGCGCGCTCTGCCGGAGCAGGCGGAGCGCCTCCTCCTTCTGGCGGTCGGCCTCGTCACGCAGGATCCGGGCCCGGATGGTGCCCAGATGTCCCTGCGGCACCTGGAAGATCTTCTCGCAGGCGACCAGGATGTCGTTGGGCGGCACGCGCCGGCCGCTCTCGTAGTCGGCCAGGTTGCTGTGGGCGCGGAGCCCCAGCATCCGCACCACCCGCCGCTGGGAGAGGCCGAGGCGCTGGCGTAGCGCCCGCAGCTCGATGCCCAGCAGCGCCCGGGCCGGCGACGGGGTCCGTGGGCCGGCAGGTGCCGGCCCGCCCCGGCCGCCGCCGGCGGGCCGGAGGCCCCGGACGGTCCGGGTGTCCTGAGTGGCTTGGGCGACATGGGCGACTTGGGCGTCCTGCGGCGGACGAGACATTTCTTCCACCCCCGTGGTATCGACAGGTATCCGCGGTGCGGCCCCGCGAGGCCGTCGTGAACGTGCAGGTGAATGCGCGTCCCCGTGGTGTGACAATGGAAATATTCAATGGCCCGCAGTGGCCCGGAGCGGCCGGGTCCACGATTCCCGCGGTGCGCTTCACACGGTGCGTCGAATGCCGGAGCGCGCCACTCGGAAACAATTGCCGACAGTCATTGCCGGGCCCGGGGAGTCATCCCTGAAAAATTGCTGGGAATGTCGTCCCCGTCGTGTGATCGAGCCCGCGCTGTGCCTGTGTCGAGCGTCTGACATCGATGTCGTCGGCGGAATGCCCGCCGATCCGCGGCGCACCCGGCGTCGCATTCCGCCGGGTGCCGCATCGTCGTGATCCCGGTGCCTCGTCCCGTAATATCCCCCGCACTCGACCAAACTAGGCAACATTCACGAGGATCGTCAACCCGGACGGGAGGAGATCAATTGCATCGACATCCGTCGTGGCAGGTGGTGCGCCGTCACCGGGCGGAAATTATTCGCTGCGGCGTTGTTCGGTCATTGTTCGGTGGCGGCGGCCGGGTAGCCGCACACGGCGATGAAGTCGGCCTGGATCAGGGTGCCGCCGGCGAGGGTGGCGGCCACCGCGTGGCGGGCGGGGCGGCTGTCCGGGTCGGGGAACATGGCGAGCCACTCCCGGTTGAGGGCGTCCCGGTCGTGGTGGTCGCGCAGCCAGAAGGTCAGCTTGGCGATGTCGTCCACCGTGCCGCCCGCGGCCTCGATGATCGCGCGGACGTGCCGGAAGACGTGGGCGCACTGGGCGTCCAGGCCGGCGGGCAGCTCGCGGGTGTGCGGGTCGCGGCCGGTGATCGCGCCGGAGAAGACGAAGGGGCCGATGCGGCTGGCGGCGGGGATCGGGTTGGCGTGCTCGAAGCCCGCGACGTGGATGCTGCGCCTCACCCGGCCACCACCTTGTTCTCGAGCGCGCCGAGGCCGTCGATCTCGGCGCGGACCACGTCGCCGGGGCGCAGCCACGTGCCGGTCGGGGCGCCGATGCCCGAGGGGGTGCCGGTGGCCAGGATGTCGCCCGGCATGAGCGTCATGACGGTGGTCAGCTCGGCGATCTGCGCCCAGATGTCGTGGATCATGTCGTCGGTGCGGCCCTGCTGGCGCTGGTCCCCGTTGACGGTCAGGCGCAGGCCGAGCCGGTGCGGGTCGGGGATCTCGTCGGCGGTGGTCAGCCAGGGTCCGATCGGCCCGTGGGTGTCGAAGGACTTGCCCAGGGTGAAGGTGGGAGAACGGGCCATGAGCCAGTCGCGGACGGACACGTCGTTCGCCACCAGGTAGCCGGCGACGACCGAGGGGGCGTCCCCGGCCCGCACGTTCCGGCACCGCCGGCCGATGACCACACCGAGCTCGACCTCGTAGTCGAGTTGCTCGGAGACGGCGGGCCGCACGATGTCGTCGTACGGGCCGGCGAGGCACGACACCTGCTTGTTGAACCACAGCTGGTGCTTCGGCGTGGGGATGCCCGCCCTGGCGGCCTCCTCGGCGTGCGCCCGGTAGTTCATGCCGATCGCCAGGTACTTCTGCGGGTCGTCGATCGGCGGCGCGAGGACGACATCGGCCAGATCGTACGAGGGTCCGTCGGCTCGCACCGACGACAGCCGGGGCAGCAGCGCACGCACCGAACCGCCCGCGCCGGTCACCTCGGTCACCCGGTCGCCGCCGACCAGGCCCACCCGGATGATGCCGTCGCCTGTGTGGAACCGGGCGATCCTCATGCGCTCTCCTTCTCCGAGGGCAACGACGGCCAGGCCTGCTCGCCGTACGGGGTCATCTGAAAGCTCACGAACCGCCAGCCGCCGCCGGGGGAGCGGTGCAGCACCTGGGTCGCGACACCCGCGAGGGTGCGTTCCCCGCCGGACGAGGTGCGCAGCCGGTTGGTGATCGGGCCGGTCACCACGGCGACGTCGCCGAAGACGCGCACGGTCAGCTCGCCGCGCACGATGTCGAGATAGGCGCGGCGGGTCGCGGTGTGCTCCAGCAGCTGCGCCTTGGTGTGCGTCACGCCCGGGGCGTGGATGTGCACGAGGCTGTCGTCGAAGAGCTCGTCGAGGGTGTCGAGGTCGACGTCGATGAGCGCGCGCCGGCGGCGGTCCTCCACGGCCAGGATCTCCGCGATCACGCCGGCTCCCGGTGGGAAGAAGAGTAGTGCTGTCGCAGCAGGTCCTTGCCGTAGTCGTTGCCGTTGGGCGTCCGCACGATGGTGTGCACGTGGAAGCGCGCGGGCTCGGTGTTGGTGAGCCAGACGCCGGTGTGGTTGTCGAACTCGACCATGATCACCGGGCTCTGCACGCGATAGTAGAAGGGCGAGACGCCGTCGGCGGGTCCGATCCAGCTGAACCACGTGTCGTCGAGGGCCGCTTCCACCTGCCGCATCCGTGCCTCGAACGGCCGGCGCGGCAACAGGTCGAGGAAGCTCGCGACGACGTCGCGCAGCCCGCTCTGCTGGGCGCCGGTCAGGGAACGCGCGCGGACCCCCTCGTACGGGATGATGCGGTTGTCCCGGTACGCGCCCCCGAGCTGCCGTTCGTCGGCGAAGTGCCACCGCTCGGTGGTCCTCCGCGCCTGTTCCTGCGCCGCGGACGGGAGCCCACGCATCAGCTCGATCGCGGTCAGCGCCTCCCGGCGGAACAGCTCGTAGCGGCCCTCGACAGCGTTCGGCTCCGCGCCCAGGAACACGGGGGAGACGACGATCTGCGGGCCGAGCACGAGCACGTTGAGCGCCAGGTGGTGCCCGTAGAGGTTCCAGCCCCACGGCCCGGTCTCGCTGGGCTCGCCGAAGAGCAGGAAGTGGTAGCTCCACTCGTTGAGGATCGTGCGCAGGTCGTACAGCTCGCCGAGGAACAGGTTGGCGTCGCGCACGTGCGTGGTCTTCACGTACCCGTCGTCGCTGAAGCAGGCCCGCAGCAGGGCCGTGACCGCGTCGCGGGCCTCGGGGGAAGCCTGGTCGAGGCGCAGGCCGTGGTCGTTCATGGGCCACTCGGGGTTGTACCAGTCGCGCCATTCAGGGGCGTCGATCGGATAGCGCACGCGTGCGGTGCCGGGGAGCACGTCCAGCAGGGCGCGGGCGGCGGCGACGGCCGGGCGTACGTCGAAGCCCTCGTCGGCGATCGGGAACAGCCCCGGCCGCACGGTGCCGTCGGTGGTGATGCCCCGGAACGGCTCCCGGTAGAGGCCCTGCCACAACTCGATGAGCTCCTGCGCCCGTGCCGTGGCGCGGATCGGCTTCGCGTACGTCCACGGGTCCAGCCCGCGCGCCTCGGTCAGCCGGGGCGAGTCCGCCGGGATGAGGAAGTCCCGGTAGTCGCTCATGACCGGAAGCCCGTCGCCTGGCCGTCCTCCCAGCCCGGGCGGGGCTGGCCGACGAGCCGGTGGTACCGGCTGAAGATCTCGTCCGCCTCGGCGAGCGGCAGCACCTGCTCGATGTCGTCGAAGCGCTCGCCGTTCGTGCGCTCGGCCACCATCCGGCGGATGACCTCGTAGCCCTCGCCGCGGTGCGACATGACGATCCGGTTGACGGCTTCGCGGCGCTCGTCCTCGTACGCCCGCAGCGCCGCGACCGGATCATCGATCGTGGCCAGCTTCTCCGCGATCACCCGGCCGTCCACGAGCGCCTGACAGGCCCCGTTGCCGCCGCGCGGGTACATGGCGTGGGCGGCGTCGCCGAGCAGGGTGACCCGCCCGTCGCACCAGGAGTCGAGCGGCTCGTGCCGGATGAGCGGGAAGAGGTAGACCTCGCGGGCGTCGCGCAGCATCTGCCGCACGTCGAGGAACGGGATCTCGCACTCGTCGTAGTAGGGCAGGATCTCGTCGACCGTGCCGCGCTGGTTCCAGTCCTCCACGGACTCCTCACGGGTGGCCTCGACCACCCAGTTGACCAGGGTGAGTCCGGTGCCCTCGAAGTTGTCCAGCAACGGGTAGACGATCATGCTCGACCGCCGGGGATCGCCGATGTGCAGGATCGTGCCGCCGGTCTTGAACGGCTTCATCAGGGTCGTGCCGCGCCACATCGTGATGCCGGAGTACGTGGGATCGGCGCTCTCCGGGTGCATCTGCCGGCGCGCGGCGGACTTGATGCCGTCGGCGGCGATGAACACGTCGTGCCGCGCCTCGCTGGTCGTCCCGTCGGCGTGCCGCAGGGTCAGCGTGACGCCGGCGTCGTCCTGGTCGTAGCGCAGCACGCGGGTGCCCGGCACCACGACGTCCGCGCCGAGGCGCTCGATCACCTTGTCGTACAGGAACATCTGGAAGTAGCCGCGGTGCACGAAGCGCTGCTCGTAGAGGTAGCCCATGTGCACGCCGCAGAGCTCGGCGTAGATCTCCTGGCCGTGCCGGCTGAAGAAGAGCGACTCGCGGGCGTCGACGGAGATCGTGCGGAACTCCTCGAGCAGGCCGAGCTCGTCGAGTTCCCTGGTGGCGTACACCTTGACGTCGATCCCGACGCCCAGCGGCCTGAGCTCCGGGACGGCTTCATAGATCACGGGGCGCAGGCCCTGCTGGTGCAGCCGGAGGGCGGTCATCAGGCCGCCCGGTCCGGCGCCGGCGATGGCGATGTCGAGGTCGGGCATGGGCACTCCTCGCTGGTCGGAGGTGCTACGGCGCGGATCGTATGCGATACCGTGCACGGCGCTCAAGGTGTCGAGGGTGTTTCATTTCGTATACGACAAAGTTGCAGGATCCGTTGACCGGGGCGGATCACCGCGGTTACGTTCTCCGCCGAGCGCACCCCTCCCGGGAGGTCACATGACCGGCTCCACCCTCGGCTCCCGCTTCGCCGCGCTGGCGTTCTGGCTGGTCCTCGCCGTCCTCTACGCCGCGCTCGTGCCCCAGACGTTCCTGACGGCGGGCACCTTCCAGACCATCTTCGGATCGCAGCAGGCGCTGGTCTTCCTCACCGCCGCGCTGCTGTGCACGATCATCGTCGGCGAGTTCGTCGACATGTCCGTCGCGTCCAACTTCGGCTTCGCCGCGGTGCTCGTGGCGGTGCTCCACGTCGACCTGCACTGGAACGTGTGGCTCGCGGCCCTCGCCGCGATCGCCGTCGCCACGCTGGTCGGCCTGGTGAACGGCTGGCTGACCGTACGGCTGGGCGTGAACACCATCGTCGTGACCCTGGGCATGGGCACCTTCCTGCTCGGCCTCGGCCTCTGGATCACCAACCTGACCCCGATCTCCGGGCTGCCGCCCGAGTTCGCCAACATCGCGCTCTCCACGATCGCCGGGCTGCCGGTCAGCTTCTACGAGGGCCTGCTCCTCATGCTCGGCTTCGCCTATGTCCTGACCTTCACCCCGCTCGGGCGCACGATGCGCTTCGTCGGCGCCAACCGCGAGGTGAGCCGGCTGGCCGGGATCCGGGTGCACCGGATCAGGATCGGCGCCTTCACCGTCGCGGGGCTGATCGCCGGCACCGGCGGGGTGCTCGCGGCCGCGGCGACCGGCGGCTTCGACGTCACGGTCTCGCAGTCCTACCTGCTGCCGATCTTCGCGGCCACCTTCCTGGGTACCGCGATCCTCGAGCCCGGCCGGTTCAACCCGCTCGGCACGCTGCTCGCCGTCTACTTCCTCGCCACCGGGATCCTCGGCCTGCAACTGCTCGGCGCGGCCGGCTGGGTCTCGTCGGTCTTCTACGGCGGCGTCCTCGTCGTCGCCGTCACGATCTCCACTCTCCTGCATCGCAAAGTCCTCTGAGGAGGTCCCGATGTCCGTTCCCCGTACAGTCACCGTCCTCGGCGCAGCCGTCCTGCTGCTCGCCGCCTGCACCACCGCCACCGAGCAGGCGGCGTCGTCCACCGGCGGCAAGGGCCCGCTCGCCGACAAGGTCGCCGATGCGTCCCAGGCCCACCCCGGCTACGCGATCCCGGCCGACCCGATCTCCGGGCTCGACGCCGTCAAGGGCAAGACCGTCTACTACATCCCGATCACCCAGCAGGCCCCGCAGTTCGGGGTGACCCAGAAGGCGCTCACGGCCGCGCTCGGCAAGGCCGGCGTCAAGGTGCAGACCTGCAACGGCAACGCCACCCCCACCGACATCTCCGCCTGCGTGAGCCAGGCGACCAGGGCGCGGGCCGGGGCGATCGTCACCGACGCCATCCCGTACGCGCTGGGCGCCAACGCCCTGGACGCCGCGATCGCCGCCGGCATCCCGGTGCTCAACACGAACCAGCTGCCCGACGAGACGCACCCCGCGGCCGAGAAGCACGGCTACATCACCGCCCCGGGCTCGGACCAGATGGTCGCCGTCGCCGACTGGATCATCAACGACTCCGGCGGCAAGGCCGAGGTCGTCATCAACCAGAGCACCGACGGCCCGTCCGCCGTCGCCTACGTCACCGCGGCCAAGGACGAGTTCGCCAAGGAGTGCCCGGACTGCAAGGTCACGATCAACCCGATCTCCTCGGCGAACTTCTCGCTGATCCCCTCGTCGACCAGCTCGGCGCTGCTGAAGAACCCCGGCGTCAAGTACGTCGTCTCCGAGTTCGACCAGTACCTGCAGCCCACCCTCGGCGGAGTCCAGCAGGCCGGCCGGCTCGCGGGCGTCAAGGGTCTCACCGGGGCGGCGCAGCTGGCCGGGCTGCAGATGCTGAAGAACGGCAACTTCCTCTACGCCGGGGTGAGCCAGGCCTCGGCCTACCAGGGCTGGGCCGACGCCGACGCGGTGCTGCGGATGATGACCGGCACGAGCGGCGCCGACCTGCCCGAGCACAAGATCCCGATCCGCCTCTTCACCCGCGAGACCATCGGCAGCGTCAGCCTCACCGACGCGGCGCAGGCCTCCGGCGAGTGGTTCGGGCCGACCGACTTCCCGGCCTCCTATCTGAAGCTGTGGGGCCTCGGATGAGCACGCCCCGCCTGCGCACCGAGGGCGTGTCCGTCACCTTCGGCCGCAACCGGGTGCTGCGCGACGTCGGCTTCGCGGTCGGCGCGGGGGAGATCCACGCGCTGATCGGCCAGAACGGCTCGGGCAAGTCCACCCTCGTCAAGGTGCTGACCGGCCTGTACGTCCCGGAGCCCGGCGCCCGCGCCGACGTGGACGGCGTCGCCCTGCGGCTGCCGGTCCAGCCCCGCGAGGCCCGGGCGAGCGGCGTCGCCGTGGTGCACCAGTCGCTGGGGCTCGTGCCGGAGATGACCGTGCTGGAGAACATGCGCATCGGCCGGCTGCGCGCCCGGCGCTTCTCCCGGCGGATCCGCTGGGCCGAGGAACGCGACGCCGCCGGGCGCGTGTTCGAGCGGCTCGGCCGGCCGGTGCCGCTCGACGCACCCGTGCGGCAGCTGAGCGAGGAGGACCGGGCCACCGTCGCGATCGCCCGGGCGCTGCAGGACACCCCGGCAGGCGGCGGGCTCATCATCTTCGACGAGTCCACGCGGCCGCTGTCGCGCCGGTCGCTGGAGCACTTCTACGAGATGCTCGACGGCGTGGTGCGTACGGGCACCTCGGCCCTGCTGATCACCCACCGCCTGGAAGAGGTGGTGGAGGCGGCCGACCGGGTCACCGTCCTGCGCGACGGCGAGGTCGTCGAGGCGGGCCTGCCCGTGGCCGGTCTGGGCGAGAGCGCGCTCGCGAAGCTGATGCTCGGCCGGGTGCTCGGGCAGATCCGGTCGGGCGGCGGCCACGCCTCCCCGGCACAAGCGGTGCACCTGACGGGCGTACGCACGGCTCGGCTGCAGGCCGTCGACGTGCACGTGGGCCGGGGCGAGATCGTCGGGGTCACCGGGCTGGCCGACTCCGGCTACGAGGATCTGCCGTACGTGCTGGGCGGGGCCCTGGCCGCGCGGGCGGGCACCCTGGACGGCAGCGACCTGCGCGGGCTGACGCCCGCGGCGGCCATCGGCAGGGGCATCGCGCTCATCCCGGGCGATCGGGAGCGGGCCGGCCTCGCCATGGACCAGACGGTGGCCGAGAACGCCGCCCTGCCCCGCACCGGCGGCCGCAGCCTGGCGCCGATCCGCCGGCGCGCCGAACGGGAACGGCTCGCGCCCTGGCTGGACCGGCTGGATCTGCGGCCCCGGGACCCGCACATGGTCGTGCACCGGCTCTCCGGCGGCAACCAGCAGAAGGTCGTGCTGGCCAAGTGGCTCGTTCGCGACCCGAAGGTGCTGGCCCTGCACGAGCCGACCCAGGCCGTCGACGTCGGCGCCCGGGAAATGATCATCGCCGCCGTCAAGGACGCCGCCGCCGCGGGCTGCGGCGTGCTGGTGGCCAGCGGCGACGAGAGCGAGCTCTCCATGCTCTGCGACCGGGTCCTGGTCTTCCGCGAGGGCCACGTGGAGCGGGAGCTGACCTGTCCGTGCGGGCCCGACGAGATCGTCGCCGCCACCTTCGCCACCACCGACCGCCGCCCGCTGCGCGGCACCCCGGCAGAAAGCAGGTACGTCCCGTGACCGTCGTCGACATCAACATCCACCACCTGCCCGAGGACCTGTTCGACAACCCGAGGATCCTCAACGGCTTCCTCACCTCGGCGCCGCGCGGCTTCGGGGAGATCGCCCGCGTCGAGACCATGGACAACGGCAAGCGGCAGCTCATCCTGGAGAAGCCGAAGGGCTACCAGAACCTCAACTACGTCGAGGGCGACTACTCCGCGGAGTCCAAGCTGGCCGCCATGGACGACGCCGGCGTCGACTACGGCATCATGCGGGTGCCCGTCTGGCAGGAGTGGCTCGACCTGGAGACCTGCAGGGCGGTCAACGACAACGCCTTCGACATCGTCAAGCGCTCGAACGGACGGCTCTTCGCCACCGCGTGCGTGCCGCCGTGGGGCGGCAAGGAGAACATCTACGAGGTCGAGCGGTGCGTGAAGGAGCTCGGGGCGGTCGGCGTGCAGCTCGCCTGCCACTACGGGCAGCTCTACCTGGACGACGAGGTCTTCGAGCCGTACCTGAAGGTGCTCAACGAGCTCGACGTGCCGGTGATCGTGCACCACACGCCCCTGCCGGTCGAGTGGCGCTCGGTCATCGAGTACACGAACTTCCGCCGCGAGTTCGGCCGGATCCAGGACCAGGCGACCGCGGTGGGCCGCGAGCTGTTCAGCGGCATGTTCGACAAGTTCCCGAACCTGCGCTTCGTGCACACCATGCTCGGCGGCAACTGGTTCGCCAACACGGCGCTGCTCACCCCGCACGCGTCGAACAAGAAGGAGTCGCTGGTGCGGCTCGAGTCGACCGGCGCCGAGAAGATCAAGGGCTACCTCGAGAACAACATCTTCTTCGACCTCACCCACCCGCACTCGTGGGGCAAGGACCAGGTCGAGTGCGCGCTCAAGGTCAACGGCGCCGACCACTTCCTCTTCGGCTCGTCGTTCCCGGTCTTCTACGGCTGGATGAGCCAGGGTGTCGAGTTTGTCCGCGACACGCTCGACATCGCGCAGGCCGACCGTGACCTGGTGCTGGCCGGCAACGCCGTCCGCCTGTTCAAGCTGCCGATCACCGCGGCCGCGGGGGCGTGACCGTGCTCGACCCGGCCGTGCACGAGCAGATCGCGGACGACCTCGCCCGCGCCGAGCGGGAGCGGGGCATCCTGCCGCTGCTGACCGCCCGCTACGCGGGGATGACGGTCGACGACTCGTACGCGGTCCAGCGGCTCTGGCACGCGCGGGGGCTGGCGGCCGGCCGCCGGCACGCGGGCCGCAAGATCGGGCTGACCTCGAAGGTGATGCAGGCGGCGACCGGCATCACCGAGCCCGACTACGGCGTCGTGTTCGCCGACCAGATCCACCAGTCCGGCTCGACCGTCGAGTTCGACCGGTTCGCCAACGTCCGGGTCGAGGTGGAGCTCGCGTTCGTGCTCGGCGCCGCGCTGACCGGTCCGGCGGTCACCATGTTCGACGTGCTCGACGCCACCCGGTACGTCGTGCCGGCCCTGGAGATCCTGTCCTCGCGCATCGAGCTGAGCGGCCGCACGATCGTCGACACCATCAGCGACAACGCGGCGCTCGGCGGGGTGGTGCTCGGCGGGTCCCCGGTGGCGCCCGCGGCGGTCGATCTGCGCTGGGTCAGCGCCCTGCTCTACCGCAACGAGACGATCGAGGAGTCCGGGGTCGCCGCGGCCGTCCTCGGGCACCCGGCCATGGGGGTCGCCTGGCTGGCCAACAAGCTCGCGGCGCACGGCGACTCGCTGGCGAGCGGGGAGATCGTGCTCGCCGGCAGCTTCACCCGGCCGCTGTGGGTGCAGCGCGGCGACATCGTGCTCGGCGACTACCGGGAGCTGGGGGCGGTGTCGTGCCGGTTCGCCTAGACCCGCCCTTCGCCGCCGCGCTCGCCACGGCGGACCGCCCGCGCATCGGCATGTGGGTGTGCAGCGGCAGTCCGCTGGTCGCCGAGATCTGCGCCGGGAGCGGCCTCGACTGGCTGCTGATCGACATGGAGCACGCCCCGAACGGGCTCGCGTCGGTGCTCGCTCAGCTGCAGGCGGTCGCGGCCTACCCCCTCACCCCGGTCGTACGGGTGCCGGCCAACGACGCCGTGACGATCAAACAGGTGCTCGACCTGGGCGCCCAGAACCTGCTCGTCCCGATGGTGGAGTCCCGGGCCGGCGCCGAGGCGGCCCTGCGCGCGGCGACGTATCCCCCGCGCGGCATCCGGGGCGTCGGCAGCGCCCTGAGCCGGGGCGGCCGCTGGAACCGCGTCGACGGCTACCTGACCGCGGACACCGTGTCGGTGCTCGTGCAGGTCGAGTCGGCCGTCGCCGTGGAACACGTGCAGGAGATCGCGCGCAGCGGCGTGCACGGCATCTTCGTCGGGCCGAGCGACCTCGCCGCGTCGATGGGACTGCCCGGGCAGCAGGAGCACCCCGAGGTCGTCGCCGCGGCCGAGCACTGCATCGCGGCGGGCGTGCGGGCCGGCGTACCCGTGGGAATCAATGCGTTTCAGCCGGGGACCGCGCGGCGCTATGCGGCGGCCGGTGCGTCGTTTCTCCTCGTGGGGGCCGACGTCACGCTGCTGGCGCGCGGCTCGGAGGACCTTGCGGAAGGGTGGACGCGATGAGCATCGGCGACCGGCTCGCGGCGGTGGGGACGGCGGGACTGTCCACGGCGTTGCGCAAGCGCGGCTATCACGACGTGTTCGTCGACGGGGTCGCTCCGCTCGCGCCCGGCATGCGGCTGGCGGGACCGGCGCGGACGCTGCGGTTCGTGCCGTTCCGCCCGGACCTGCTCGCCGAGCGCGGCGGCGGCCTCAACCCGCAGAAGCGCGCCTTCGACACCGTCGGGGCGGGCGAGGTGCTGGTCATCGAGGCCCGGGGGCTGGCCGACGCCGGGACGCTCGGCGACATCCTCGCCACCCGGGCCCACCAGCGCGGCGCGGCCGGGGTGGTGACGGACGGCGCGGTGCGTGACGCGGACACGGTCGCCGGGATCGGGCTTCCGGTCTTCGCCCGCGGCGCCCACCCGTCCGTGCTGGGGCGCCGGCACGTCCCGTGGGAGACCGACGTGGTGATCGCCTGCGGGGGCGCCGCGGTGGTGCCCGGCGACCTCGTGGTGGGCGACGGCGACGGGGTGCTCGTCGTCCCGGCGCCCCTGGCCGCGGAGGTGCTGGCCGAGGCGGAGGACGACGAGCGGCGGGACGCCTGGATCGCGGCCCGCGTCGCCGAGGGGGAGTCGCTCGACGGGCTCTTCCCGATGAACGAGCGGTGGCGGCGCCGGTACGAGGCCGGATGAGCAGATCGCATACGATAAGTTGCTGCATCGACGAGAGGGCGGTGGCGCGTGGCGACGCGGACCGATGTCTGCTACGACCTGCTCAAGGGGCGCATCCTCGACGGCACGTACGGTGCCGGGCACCGGCTCGTGATCGACCAGCTCGAGCGGGAGACCGGCATCAGCCGCATCCCGTGGCGCGAGTCGCTGCGCCGGCTGGAGGCCGAGGGCTGGGTCGAGATCATCCCCAACGTCGGCGCCCGGGTGGCCACCTTCGACGCGGGGGAGTGGGCCCGGACCATGCGGCTGCTGGCCCGGCTGGAGGGGCTCGCCACCGCGCTGGCCGCCGCCGAGCTCACCGCGGCGGACCTGGCCGAGGCGCGCGGCATCAACGGCGAGATGCGCAAGGCGCTGGCCGACTTCGACCCGCTGCGCTTTTCCCAGCTCAACCGGCGCTTCCACACCCTGATCGTGCACCGCGCCGCCGACCCGCACCTGATCGCGCTGCTCGACAACGAGTGGGCGCGGCTCGACGTCATCCGCCGCTCCGCCTTCACCCACGCGCCCGGCCGGGCCGTCGAGTCGGTCGCCGAGCACGACGCCCTGCTCGACCTGCTCGAGGCGCGCGCGGAGTTCGACGCCGTCGAGGTGGCGGCGCGGCGGCACAAGCTGAACACCCTCGAAGCGGTCACCCGGCACGCGGAAGCGACGGGGGCCGCCCTCCTGTAGCCGGAAGGGCTCCCATGACGACGACCATCCGGGACATGCTGTTCGCTACCTGGTCGCTGATCAACGGCTTCACCGCCGATCAGCGGTCGCGGGCGATGTTCGCCTTCGACGACCCGCGCCGCCTCGACTGGGACTTCATCCCCAAGCCCGACCGCACCGGCATCCCGCTCTTCGAGCTCGACCGGCACCAGAAGGTGCTCGCCCACACCCTGCTCAAGTCCGGGCTCAGCATGCGCGGCTACAGCCAGGCCCTGGCGGTCATGGCGACCGAGAACATCCTGCGCGAGCGGGAGGCGGTGGGGCGCGGCTTCGGCGCGTACGCCGGCGACTTCCGCGATCCGGAGAACTATCTGTTCAGCTGGTTCGGCCGCCCGGCCTTCGAGGACACCTGGGGCTGGCGGGTCATCGGCCACCACCTCGGCCTCAACTACACGATCGTCGGCCAGGAGCACCTCTCGGTCACCCCGTTCGCGATCGGCGCGATGCCGATCCCCGCCGGCGTGCTCAACCCTCTGGGCGAGCCCCAAGCGATGGCGTTCGACCTGTTCGGCCGGCTCACCGACGACCAGCGCAAGGCCGCGCACATCCACTCCGTCGCCCCGGCGGACTGGACCACCCGGCAGGTCCCCCGGGTCGGCGAGATCGAGCTGCCCGACCACGTCGACCTGGGCATCGAGACCTACCGCATCACCGACGAGGACCGCCAGGCCCTGCGCTTCGAACGGCGCTCACCCTCCGGGATCAACGGCTCGCTTCTGGGCGCCGACGAGCTTGCCCTTGCCCGCGAACTGCTGCTGCACTTCGTCGATGCGGGGCCGGACGAACTGGCCGGACAGTATCGCAGCGCCGTTTTCTCGGAGCCCGCGTCGGAGCTCACCTTCGCGTGGGCCGGCGGCACCACCCCGGACACGGCCCACTACTTCCGGGTCTCCACCCGCCACCTGCTCGTCGAGTCGGACAACGCGGTGGCCGCCGGGCAGCACGCCCACGCCGTGTGGCGCGACCTGGACAACGACCTCGGCCACGACCTGCTGATCGAGCACCACGCCCGCGCCGATCACCACCGCGGCCCGGCCCACTTCCACCGGCGCCTGACCTCCGGCGCCTAGATGGTCAGGCACTTCGTGTCGAGATACTCCTCGATGCCCTCCACGCCGCCCTCGCGGCCGAAGCCCGAGGACTTCACGCCGCCGAAGGGCGCCGCCGGGTGGGACACGACACCGTGATTCACGCCGACCATGCCGCAGTCGAGGGCCTCGCCGACGCGGACGGCCCTCGCCAGGTCGCGCGTGTAGACGTACGCCGCGAGGCCGTACTCGGTGTCGTTCGCGCGCGCCAGCGCCTCCGCCTCGTCGCGGAAGGTGGCGACCGGCGCGACCGGCCCGAAGATCTCCTGCCGCGAGATCGCCGCATCGTCCGGGACGTCCGTCAGCACCGTGGGCGCGTAGAAGTACCCGGCCTCGCCGACCGGGCCGCCCCCGCACAGCACCTCGGCGCCCCGGGCAACGGCGTCGTCGACCAGCGCGGCCACCTTGTCGCGAGCCGCCCTGTCGATGAGCGGCCCGCACGGGACGGCCGCCATCCGCTCGGTGAACCGCCGGGTGAACTCGCCGGCGATCCGCTCGTGCACCAGGAAGCGGTTGGCGGCCGTGCACGCCTGACCCGTGTTGCGCATCTTCGCCGTCATCGCGCCCTCCACGGCGGCGTCCAGGTCGGCGTCGGCGAAGACCAGGAACGGCGCGTTGCCGCCGAGCTCCATCGACACCCGCAGCAGCCGCTCGGCCGACTGCCCGGCCAGGAGCCGGCCGACGCCGGTGGAACCGGTGAAGGACAGCTTGCGCGTACGAGGGTCGCGCACCAGCGGCTCCATCACCTCCGCCGGCCGCGTGGTGGTGATGACGTTGAGCACCCCGTCCGGCAGTCCCGCCTCCCGCAGCAGCCCGGCGAGGGCCAGCATGGTCAGCGGGGTCTGGGTGGCCGGCTTGACCACCATCGTGCAGCCGGCCGCCACCGCCGCGCCGATCTTGCGGGTGCCCATCGCGAGCGGGAAGTTCCACGGCGTGATCAGCAGCGCCGGGCCCACCGGGCGGCGCATCGTGAGCAGCCGGCGGGCGCCGTCGGGCGAGGGCAGCCACCGGCCGGCGACCCGGACGGCCTCCTCGGCGAACCACCGGAAGAACTCGGCGCCGTAGCCCACCTCGCCCCGGGCCTCGCCCGGCAGCTTGCCCATCTCCCGCGTCATCAGCCCGGCGAAGTCCTCGTACCGCTCGGTCAGCAGCTCGAAGGCGGCCCGCAGGATCTCCCCGCGCGCCCGGGGCGGGGTGGCCGCCCAGGCCGGTTGCGCCCGGTGGGCCGCCGCCAGTGCCGCATCGCCGTCGGCGACGCCGGCGTCGGCGACCGACGTCAGGATCTCGCCGGTGGCCGGGTTCTCGACCGGCACTGTCGCGCCGTCGCTGGAGTCGCGCCAGGCGCCGCCGATCAGCAACCGGCGGGGCACGACGTCGGTGATCGTCATGCGACGAGCCTCACCGACGCCGGGCCGTCCGGTCCAATGCCGGTCCCGCACCGGCCGCATGCCCGGGAGGCATCCCCGTGGAGCTGCGCACCCTCCGCTACTTCGTGGCCGTCGCCGAGGCCGGCTCGATCACCGCGGCGGCCGAGGCCCTGCACCTGACGCAGCCGTCCCTCTCCCGGCAGACCCGGCACCTGGAACGCCGGCTCGGCCTCGCCCTCTTCGCCCGCGACGACGGCCGGTTCCGGCTGAGCGCCGCCGGGCTGGCCTTCCTCCCGGTAGCCCGGCGCGTGCTGGCCGAGGCGGACCGCGCCCGCGCCGAGGCCGCCGCCATCGCCGCCGGCCGCCTGTCGCGGCTGACCATCGCCGCCCCGGCCACCACCCTCACCGACCTCGTCGCGCCCTTCCTGGCCACGCTCGGCCCGGGCGACCCGATGCCCGCCGCCCGCGCCGAGGTGCCGGGCTCGGTCTACGCGGCCCTGCACGCCGGGGCCGACCTGGCGATCGGGACGACGCCCGCGCCCGCGCCGTTCGCGAGCCTGCCGCTGGCCGATCTGCCCGTGTGGGCGTACGTCCCGGAGGGTCATCCCTGGGCCGAAAGGCAGGCCGTGCCGCTCCCCGAGCTCGCCGGGCGCACGTTGCTGTTGCTCACCCGCGACTACCACCCCCGGCAGGCCCTCGACCGGGCCGCCGAGACGGCCCGGCTCGCCTACGCCGAGGTCCACGAGTTCACCTCCGCCGAGGTGGCGCAGGCGGTGGCCGCCTCGGGCCGCGGCATCGCCGTCGTGTCGGACGACACCCGCTTCGGCCTGCGCCCGCTCGGCGTGACCGGGCCCGCGGGCGCCGTCCGCATCAGCCTCTGGGCGGCCTGGCAGCCCGGCCACTTCGCCGCGCCGGCCCTCCGGGCCCTCGCCGAGCGGCTGGTCCATTTCTGCACCGAGCGCTACGGGCCTGGTGCGTACGCACCAGGCGAAGACGGTGCAGCGGCACGATGTCCGCCGAGGCGCGCGCCGCGAGGCTGAGGCCATGTCCGAAACAATGGTTCGCATGGGCCGGCCGGCGGTCGGCGCCCTCGGCGTCCTGGCACTGGCCCTCGGCACGCTGCAGACGGTGCTGGATCCCGCGCTTCCGCTGCTGCAACGGGAGCTGGGCATCGGCCCCGGCGCCGGGGCGCTGGCCGGCGGCGCGATGCTCGTCACCGGCGCGGTGGTCGCGCCGGTCGCGGGCGCCCTCGGTGACCGGTACGGCGGGAAACGCGTCCTCGTCCGGCTGATGATCCTGGTAGCGGCCGGGGGCCTGCTGGCCGGGGCGGCGCCCAATCTCCCGGTGCTGCTGCTCGGTCAGGTGCTGCAGGGCGCCATGGTCGGCGCGCTGCCGCTGTCCTTCATCCTCGTCCGCAAGCATCTTCCGGCGGCCGGCGCCCAGCCGATGATCGGCGTGGTCGTCGCGCTGTTCACGGGCGGCGGCATGGTGGGCACCGTGATCGCCGGCCCGATCGCGGAGGGCCTGTCCTGGCGGTGGATGTTCGTGCTGCCCGCGCTCGTCGTCGCCGCCGCGACGCTCGCGGTGCTGCGGGTGCTGCCGGACGACCCGCCGGTCGACGCGGGACGCCGGATCGGGTGGCCCGGCGCCGCCCTGCTGCGGTTGCTGGTCCGGCCGGGGACGCGGCACGCGTACGCGCTGACCTTCGCCCTCACCGCGGTGTCGGGAATGGTCTTCTTCCTGCTCCCGCAGATGTTCGCGGCGGACGGCGTCGGCACCACCGACATCGGCCTCCTGCTGCTGCCCGGGGTCGTCGCCGGGGCGGTGGCCGACTCGGCCGCCGGGTTCGCGGCCCGGCGCTTCGGCGCGCGCGCCGTGGTCGTCGCCGCCCTGCTCACCACGGCGGCCACCCTCGCCGGGCTCGCGTCGGTGCACCCCGCCGTGTGGCAGCTCGTGCTCGGGCGGGTGCTGATCGGCTTCGCCGTGGGCATCGGCGCCACCGCGTTGCTGGCGAGCACTGCTGCGCGGGTCGACGTCCGGGAGACCGGCACCGCCAGCAGCCTGCTCGTGGTGCTCCGCGTGGCCGGCGTCGCCGTGGGCGCGCAGACGGGCGGCGTGCTCCTAGACGGGAGCTCCGCCCCGGGCTTCGCGGTCGCGGGGCTCGCCGCCGCCCTGGCCCTGCTGCTCACCCGGCGAGTCCCGTCCGATAGGCGATGACGACGAGCTGCGCCCGGTCGCGCGCGTCCAGCTTCGTCATGGCGCGCTGCACGTGGGCTCGTACGGTGAAGGGGCTGAGGACCATCTTCTCGGCGATCTCCTGATTGGACAGGCCGGTGGCGACGAGGGCCACCATCTCGCGCTCGCGCGGGGTGAGGACGGCGAGGCGGCCGGAATCCTCGGCCGGGGCGTCCGGCGTGGCGAGGAAGCGGGCCACGAGCGAGCGGGTCGCGGCGGGGGAGAGCAGGGTGTCGCCGGCGGCTATGGTGCGGACGGCGTCCAGCAGTTGCTCCGCCCCGATGCCCTTGCCGACGAAGCCGCCGGCCCCCGCGCGCAGGGCCCGGGCGACGTACTCGTCGGTCTCGTAGGTGGTGAGGATCAGGATGCGGGTGGCCCGCAGGTCCGGATCCGCGCCGATCTCGGCCGTGGCGGCGAGGCCGTCGGTCCCGGGCATGCGGATGTCCATGACCACCACGTCCGGGCGCAACCGGCGGGTCAGCCGCACCGCCTCCCGGCCGTCGGCGGCCTCGCCGACGACGGTGATGTCGCCGGCGCTGTCGAGCAGCAGGCGGAAGGCGCCCCGCAACAGCGCCTGGTCGTCGGCGAGCAGCACGCGCAGCGTCATGACACCGGCAGCCGCGCGCTGACGAGGAAGCCGCCTTCCGCCCGCCGGGCCGCGGTGAGGCTGCCCCCGACGGCGGCCGCCCGTTCCCGCATCCCGATCAGGCCGTAGCCGGGCGCCTGCTCCGGCCCGCCGGGCCCGCCGGGCCCGCTCGGCCCGCTCGGCCCGCCTGGCCCGCTCGGCCTGCCCGGCCCGCTCGGCCTGCCCGGCCCGGCCGGCCCGTCGTCGGCCACGGTGACGGTCAGGTGCGCGGACTGCCAGGTCAGCCGCAGACGGGCCGCGCTCGTACGGGCATGCTTGGTCACGTTGGTCAGCGCCTCCTGGACGATGCGGTAGGCGGTCAGGTCCACCGCCGGCGGCAGGGGCCGCGCGTCGCCCTCGTGCTCGACCGACACGTCGAGCCCCGCGCGGCGGAAGGAGCCGAGCAGCTCGGGCAGCCGGGACAGCCCGGGCGCGGGCTCGACGGGTGCGGCCGGGTCGTCGCTCTGCCGCAGCAGCCCGACCGTGGCCCGCAGCTCGTCGAGCGCGTGGCCGGTGGTCTCGACCAGCTCGCGCAGGCTCGTGCGGGCCTGCTCGGGGCGGGTGTCGAAGAGGTGGGCGGCGACGTTGGCCTGCGCGTTGGCCAGGGTGATCCGGTGGGCGACGAGGTCGTGCAGCTCCCGGGCGATGCGCATCCGCTCCTCGGCCACCTGCCGCCGGGCCCGGTCCGCCACGGCTGCCAGCGCGGCCCGCCGGTGGCGCGCCGAGTGCCCGGCCAGGGCGGCGACCGGGGGCAGGGCGGTCACCACGCCGATCCGGCCCGCGTCCTGCCAGGACAGATCGCCGGCCGCGGGGAGGCAGGCGAGCAGCAGCACCGCGGCGCTGAGGGGGATCGCTCGCCGGTCGGTGCGGCCGCCGGCGGCGTACGCGTAGGCGGTGATCGCGACGGGCGCCACGAGGAGCGGGCTGAGGAGCAGGCCCAGGGGCTGCACGAGGAGGCCTGCCGCGGTGGTGAGCGCGAGCGCCGCCGCGGGGGCCCGGTGCCGGAGCGGCAGCGCGGCGCAGGAGAGCGCGGCGACGATGTAGGCGGCGGCGGGCGGGGGCGCCAGCGTGTTGTCGGCCTGGATCACGCCGCCGAGCAGGCACAGCGCGAAGGTGGCCGCCACGACCCGGGCCTCGGCGCGCATCATCACCTTTCGATGTTAGGGCAGCGGCGCCGGCTCCAAGGGCACGGGCTGGGCGCCCTCGTGGGCGATCAGCCCGGTCAGGCAGAAGCGGCTGGTGGCCACCACGAGGCACTCGGGGTCGGCGGGGAGCAGCGCGCGGACCTGCCGGCTGCCGCGGGCGTCGTCCAGGACGAAGAGGAGCTTGCGGCCGCGTACCGTGCGGTGGAAGGCCGCCGCCAGCGCTGCCTCGCCGCCGGTCGCGGTGATCGGGGCGCCCAGCGCGCGCAGGAAGCCGCGCAGCACGTCCTCCGGCGCGGCGTCCGCCAGGCTCACGTAGAGCTGACCGTCCGGGAAGTGCGCGGCCACGCGATGCGCCCAGTGCAGGGCGAAGGCCGTCTTGCCGATGCCGGGGAGCCCGGTGACGGCGCAGATGCGATGGCCCGCGGTCGGCGGCCGGACCAGGGTGGCGTCGGCGGCGGCGAGTTCGCGCTCGCGCCCGGCCGGCAGCGCGGGGGCGGGCGGCAGCTGGGTCGGCATGGTCGCGGCGGACGTGCGTACGGGGGCGGGGCCGGCCCGGTCCAGGACCCGGCGGCGGGCGTCGCGCAGCGTCCGGTCGGGGGCGACGCCGAGCTCCTCCGCGAGCCGCTGCCGGATGCCGGCGAAGACGTCGAGCGCCTCCGCCCGGCGCCCGGCGGCGCCCAGGCAGTCGATCAGGGCGGCGTGCAGCGGCTCGTCGAGCGGATGCCGCGCCGCCAGCGAGAGCAGGTGCGGGACGACCTCGCCGGGGCGCGCGGCCCCGGCGGCGGCCGCCAGTGCGGTGTCCACCCGTTCGCGCTCGATGACCTGGAACACCGAGGCGTCGTGCAGGGACAGCCCCGCACCGGGCGGGCCGGCGGCGAGCGCGAGCGCCTGCAGCCGCAGATCCGCCGCCGTCGCCGGGCCGGCGCCCGCCGCCTGCCGATTGAGCAGGCGGAACCGGCGCAGATCGCACGAGACGGCGTCCACCAGCACCCGGTAGCCGGGGCCGGACCGGACCAGCCACCGGCCCGTCGCCCGGGCGGGCAGCTCCGGCTCGAAGGTGCGGCGCAGCTCCCCGACGTGCCGGTGCAACGAGTTCATGGCGCTGGCGCCGGGGCGGTCGCCCCACATGGCGTCGATCAGGTCGCCGGCGCCGACCGTGCGGCCGTCCGCGGCGAGCAGCAGCCCGAGCAGCGCCCGCCGTTGCGGCGGCCCGAGGTCGAGCGGCTGCTGGATGCGCCAGGCCCGGACTCCCCCGAACAGCGCGAAGTAGATCTTCGGCCCGGGCAGCAGGTCGTCCACATGATGACCGTAGGGCATGCCCACACTTTGTCCACTGGCCGTTCGTAGCGTCTCCGCCATGTCTGTCCCCGTTGTCTTCATCCATGGCCTGTGGCTGCACGCGTCGTCGTGGCAGCCCTGGATCGACCTCTTCACCGAGCGCGGCTACCACCCGGTCGCCCCCGGCTGGCCGGGCGACGCCGTGACCGTCGAGCAGACCCGCGCCGACCCGGACGCGCTCGCCGGGCACGGCATCGACGACGTCGTCGAGCACTACGCCCGGATCATCGGCGACCTGCCGGCCCGGCCGATCCTCGTCGGGCACTCGTTCGGCGGGATGATCGCCCAGAAGCTGCTCGGCCTCGACCTCGCCGCCGCGGCCGTGGCCGTCGACGCCGCACAGATCAAGGGCGTGCTGCCGCTGCCGCTCTCGGCCCTGCGCTCCGGCTTCCCGGTGCTCGGCAACCCGGCGAACCGGCACCGGTCCGTCGCCCTGACCCCCGAGCAGTTCCGCTACGCCTTCGGCAACGCGATCCCCGAGCAGGAATCCCGTTCCCTGTACGACCGCTGGTCCATCCCCGCGCCCGGCAAGCCGCTCTTCGAGGCGGCGGCCGCGAACTTCGATCCGCACTCGCCGGCCCGGGTCGCCACCGCCAACGCGTCCCGCGGCCCGCTGCTGCTCGTCGCGGGCGGCAGGGACCACACCGTGCCCGAGACGGTGGTCCGCGCGACGCTCAAGCAGTACCGCCACTCCCAGGCGGTCACGGACTTCGCCGACTTCCCGGACCGGGGACACTCGCTGACCATCGACTCGGGCTGGCGCGAGGTGGCCGAGGCGGCGCTCGCGTGGCTGAAGGGTCAGGGATTCTCGTGAACCTGGGCCTCGAGGGCCGGACCGCCCTGGTCACCGGCGCGAGCCGCGGCATCGGGCTGGCGATCGCCGAGGCGTTGACCGCCTCGGGCGTCCGGGTGGTGGCCGCCGCCCGGACCAAGCCCGCCGCCTCCTCGCCGTCGGCCGACTTCGTCGTTGCCGATCTGGGCACGCCCGGCGGGCCCGCCGCGCTCGTCGAGGCGGCCGTCGCGCGGCTGGGTGGCCGGCTGGACATCCTCGTCAACAACGTCGGCGGCGTGCACCCGCGCACCGGCGGCTTCCTGACGGTGACCGACGACGAGTGGCTGGAGACCCTGACGATCAACTTCCTTGCCGCCGTACGCACCACGCGCGCCGCGTTGCCGTACCTGCTCGACCGCCGGGGCGCCGTCGTCACGGTCGGCTCGGTCAACGCGTCCCTGCCCGATCCGCTCGTCATCGACTACAGCGCGGCGAAGGCGGCACTGGTCAACTTCGGCAAGGCGCTGTCGAAGGAGGTCGGGCCCCGGGGCGTACGCGTCAACACCGTCAGCCCCGGGCCTGTCGGGACCGACCTCTGGCTCGGGGCCGGCGGCGTCGCGGAGACCGTCGGCGCGGCCGGCGGGCTGGCCCCCGACGAGGTCGCCAGGAACGCCGTCGCCGGCACCGCCACCGGCCGCTTCACCCGGCCCGAGGAGGTGGCCGACCTGGTGCTGTTCCTGGCGAGCGACCGCGCGGCCAACGTCACCGGCACCGACATCCTCATCGACGGCGGCTTGACCACCTCCCTGTGACGTGTCTGCCGGGTCGTCGCCCGCGGCCTGCCGCCGGCGGGCGCAGGTAACGGGATGGACGGCCGTCGGGGTCGTGCGGTGCAATGACGGGCATGCCGATCGATCCGTCCGGGCCGCCGCGCCGGTCGCTGGCCGGGGCGGTGGTCAGCACGGTGCCGCTGGTGCTGCTGCCCTTCGCCGTGAACGTGGCGAGCGACAGCCTGCCCGGCGGCGCCCAGCGGTGGGCCTGGCTGTCCTGGCCGGTCATCATCGTGCTGGTGGCCGTGTCCTGGCGCCTCGGCGGGGCGCCCTCCGCCCCGCCGCCCGCGCCGGACTCCACCGCCGACCGGCCGCCGTGGCCCCCTCCCGCCGATGACCGGCCGCCCCGCGCGGATCCCTGGCCGCCTCGCACGGATGCCTGGCCGCCCCGCGCCGGCGACTGGTTCCCGGGCCCGGACGGCTCGCCTCGCGCGGCCGGTTCGCCGCCTCGCCCGGCCGACCCGTCGCCGCGTACCGCCGGGTGGGCGCAGGGGCCGGCACCGTCCGCCCGTCCCGCGCCCTACCGCCCGGCGCCGCCCCGGCCGCGACCGTCGTCCCGGCCGTGGCGCATCCTGGCCGTGCCGGTGGCGGCGTCCTTCACCGGCGTGCTGCTCAGCCAGTTCGACGTGATCGGCGTGCACGCGCCCTTCCTGGCCGCGATGCTCATCCTGCTCATCGCCGTCGTGCTCTGCTTCGCCGAGGTGATCACCCCGCGGCGGGTCCCGCGCGGCGTGGCCGCCGGCCTGCTCTACGCCCTCCTCGCGGGCGCGGCCGTGTGGCGGTGGGACTCGTCCCGCGCCGACCTCTGGTACGTCGCCGAATCAAGCGCCATCCTCGGCGCGGGCATCTACCTCGCCTCCCGGGTGCGCGACCCCCGCACCTCCCGCCGCGTCCTCCCCGGCGTGGTCCTGGCCCTCCTGGGCTGGGCCGCGATGGGCGTCCTCTTCGCCATCTACCACCAGAAGAACTCGGACACGGCCGTCGCCAACACCGCCTTCTTCGCCTGCCTGTCCACCGTGGTCGCCGGCACGATCGCCACCGGCCTCCAGACCGCCGCCGACCGCGACCCGCCCCTCCGCCCCTGACGATCGCCGCGCCGCCGTCCGGACCGACAGCTGCCGCCTGCAACCCAAGTTCCTCGCCGCCCGCCTGCCCCCGAACACCTGGCCTCCGCTGCCGCCCAGCCATCTCGTTCCGCGCCACCCCCCGGCGAGCCGCACTCGGCCGGGGACGGGCTTGGGCCCGCAGGCCGGCGGTCGGACTCATCGGCCCTCGTCCGGGGAATCGGCCGTCTCGTCGGCAGCGAGCCCAAAGAGGAACGGCGAGCCGCCGGCCCTGCCCGGTGCGGGCTCGCTGCCGAATCGTGCGGGGGTGACCCCGCCGGCAGGCGCCACGGGCATGGCTCCCTACGCATGCAGGTGGCGGATGACGAAGCCGTGCCAGGTCTGCTCGAACACCGTGGTGAGCCGGGACGTGGGAGCGAAGCGGTCCCAGGCGTGGAACGCGTGGGGGTACACGTGCAGCTCGACCGGCACTCCTGCGGCCATGAGCCCGGCGGCGAAGGCGATGTCCTCATCGCGGAAGACGTCGTACTGGGCGGCGGCGATGAACGTCTCGGGCAGGTCGTGCAGGTCGGTGGCGCGAGCGGGGGCGCTGTAGGCGTCGACATCGGAGGTCCCGGCGCGGTCGCCGAGTACGGCGGCCCAGGCGAGCAGGTTCTCGCGGCGGTCCCAGATGCCGAGGTCCACTACCTGGCGACTGGACGGCGTCTCATTGCGGTCGTCGAGCATCGGATAGTTCAGTGCGAGCAGACAGGGCTTCGCGGCGCCCCGGTCGCGGATCATGAGGGCGGTCGCGGCTGCGGGTGCACCGCCGCCGCTGGCACCGGCAAGGCCGATCCGAGCGGCGTCGATGCCGAGGGCGGCCGCGTCCTTCACCAGTGTGGTGTAGGCCAGGTAGCCGTCCTCGGCGGCTCCGGGTGCGGGGGTGTCCGGGGCGAGGCGATAGTCAACGGCGGCAACGACGCAGTTGAGGGCGAGGGCGAGCGCGGCGTGGTACTCGGCGTCGTCATGGGCGCTGCCGAGGATCTGTCCGCCGGCGTGGAACCAGGCGAGCGCTGGAGCGGGAAGTGGCGCGTCGTCGGGGCGGAACAGGACTATGTCGAGCGTGGTGCCGTCGTCCCGGTGCGCGACGTGAGTGGTGACGGTGACACGCGGGTCGGGCACCGGTGCGGGGAAGCCCGCGGCGGTGGTAGCAATCGCTGCCCGTAGTGCCGGGATGTCGGTCAGGTCCATCACCGCACCGTTGGGGCCTTTCGGCATGGCGGCGAGGGGGGTGGCGAGTTCGGGGTCGAGTGCGTAGGGCATGGGGCTCGTCTCCTCGGCGGGTCAGAACAGGGAAGGCTGGCCGCTGCCGGCGGTGATGCCGCCGTCGACGGGCAGGATCGTGCCGGTGATGAAGCGGGCGTCGGCCGAGGCGAGGAACGCGACTGCGGCGCCGATGTCGTCCGGGGTGCTGTAGCCGGTCAGGGCCCGGCGCTCGTTGAATCGCTCGATGAGATCCGCGACCATCGGGTTGCCGAGGTGCTCATCGGCGACGGTCAGGGCCGGGGCGACGGTGTTGACCCTGATGCCGTCCTGGCCGAGGTCGAAGGCGAGTCCGCGGGTCAGGTTCACGACCGCGCCCTTGGCGGCGTTGTAGGCGGTGAGGGTGCGGTCGCCGCCCAGCCCCGAGGCGGAGGCGATCTGCACGATGCTGCCGCGGGTGCGCCTCAGATGCGGGAGCGCCGCCTTGGCGCCGAAGAAGCAGCTGTCGAGGTTGGTGCTCATGACCAGGCGCCAGTCGTCCAGAGTCGAGTCCTGGAAGTCGCGGCTGAGTCCGAGGCCGGCGTTGGACACCAGGACGTCGAGGCCACCGAAGCGGTCCACTCCGGCGTCGATCATCGACTGGACGCCGGCGGCATTCGTGACGTCGGTGGCCACCGCGAGGCAACGATCGGCTCCCAGCTCGTCCGCGAGCGTGTCCAACCGATCCTTGCGCCGGGCCGCGAGCACCACGTTGGCACCTTCGGCAGCGAAGCGCCGGGCGATGCCGACGCCGATCCCGGAACTCGACCCGGTGACCACGACGGTCTTGCCGACGAAGCGCTGTTCCATGCGCTCACCCCTTTTCGTATCGTCAGTTGCTGACGATACGACGCGTCAGTCACTGACGCAACCACGTGTCAGTCGCTGACGTTTGTGATACGGTCCCGGCATGCCACGGAGCGGGGAAGCGGTGCGGCAGCGCCTGCAGCAGGCGGCGCTGGAGCTGATCACCGAGCGCGGCTACGACCAGACCACCGCGGGGATGATCGCCGCGCGGGCCGGAGTCACCGAACGCACGTTCTTCCGGCATTTCTCCGACAAGCGCGAGATGTTCTTCGACGGCGAGGAGGAGCTGCGCGATCTCCTGGTCCGCGCCGTGGCCGGGGTTGCACCCCGGACAAGGCCCTTGCCGGCGTTGCGCGCCGCCTTCCACGAAGCCGTGCCCCTGCTCGAGCGCAACCGCCCGGTCACCGAGCCACGCGCGAAGTTGCTCGCTGACGTACCGGCACTGAAGGAGCGCTCGCTCGCCAAGACCGCTGCCCTGGTCGCCGCGCTGACCGAGGCCCTGTGCGCCCGAGGCGTCGATCCGCCGGCGGCCGCTCTGTGCGCGCAGATCGGCATGGACACGTTCGCCGCCGCCGCCCATCGCTGGATGCAACACCCGGCCACACCGCTGCACGAGCAACTCGATGCGACGTTCAACGACTTGCGGCTGGCCGCAGCAGCTCTGAAATAAGCGGCAGCCCTGAGCGAGTGTTTGAGAAGTTCTCATGGAGACGGTGTGGTGGCATGACAGCCCTGCCAGGGGTGGGCAGGGTGTCCGGGTGTCAACGCGCCGTGGCTACCCGTTGCCCGCTGCGCTGCGGGTCAAGGCCCCGGGCTGCTGATCACTGTCGCCGTCCTGGCCGCTTCGTGGCAGGACCGCGACGGCGGCAAGACCGCCCTGCTCGTCGCGTATCTGACCAGCCCAGTCCGGCACGTCTTTGCCGATCAAGGCTTCGCCTCGGCACGGGTCGATGCCGATGGGATTTGTCGATGTCATTCTCCACAGTTGGCTGGGCCGACAGCGAGTGGTTCGGTCGGGGTCACGCACCTGCCACTGGCCGGATCATCGCCGCTCGGTGGGGGAGGGCCGTCAGCGGGCGACGGGGTCGGGGGCGGGGCGGAGGTGGGTCAGGGCTCGGACGGCGGGGAGGGTCAGCAGCAGGCCCACGACCGGGACGAGGAAGGCCACACGGAGGCCCACCGGCGCGGACAGGGCGCCGAGCAGGACGGCGCCCAGGAGGGCGCCCGCGTAGTTGAAGAGGTTGACGCGGGCGATGATCTCGTCGCTGCGGCCCGGGGCGGCCTCGCCGGCGGCGGTGAAGGCCAGGGGGACCAGGATGCCGACGCCGATGCCGGTCAGGGCGAAGCCCGTGACGGCCGCGCCGACCGTGGGGACCGCGACCACCAGGGCGCAGCCGAGCGCGCAGATCACCAGGCAGCCGGCGGCCGACGCGGTGCGGCCCAGGCGGGGGACCAGGTGGTCGCCGGCGAGCCGGGAGAGCAGCACGGTGGCCTGGTAGGCGGCGTAGCCGAGCGGGGTGATCGCCGCCGGGGCGGCCAGGGCGTCGTGCAGGTAGACCGAGCTCCAGGTGCTGACGGCCGAGTCGGCGAGGAAGGCCGTGCCGACGAGGGCGCCGCAGACCAGGACGACGCGGCGGCTGCCCGGGGGACGGGTGCGCCTGCCCTGGTGGAGGACGACGGTGCGGGCCGGTTCGAAGCGGGGAAAGCCGGCCAGGGCCACGGCGGCCGCGACGACGGCGGCGGCGCCGACCGCGACGGAGGCGCTCTCGCCGCCGGCGGCGAAGGCCGACATGAGCAGGGCGGCGAGGATGGCGGCGGCGGTGTACGCGGCGAAGAGCCGGCTCATCACGCTGCGCCCGAGCCGGGCCTGGACGAGGACGCCCTGCATGCTGAGGCTCGCGTCGACGGCGCCGAGCCCGACGCTGTAGCCGACGAAGATCAGCGTGAACACCGGCGTCGGCGTGAAGAACGTCGTGAGCGCCAGGGCCGTGGCGATGGTGAGCAGGCCGCCGCTCAGCGCGTAGCGGCTGCCCCAGCGGGCCGCGACCAGGTCGGCCAGGATCGAGCCGCCGGCCGCGCCGAAGCACACGAGCAGCAGGACCACCGACACGTACGCGTCGTCGATGCCCTGCCGCGACTTGAGCAGCGGCAGCGCGGTCACCACGGACGCGTAGCCGAGCCCCTGCGCCGCATAGCCCGCCCCGATCCAGACGGCGCTCCGAACCCCCATCCGCCGATCATCGTCGTCCCGGCCGGGCGAGTACAGCGTCACGCCGAATTTCCCAGCGCCTGCTCGTAGATCGCGGTCAACCGACGGACAAAGACCCCAGGGGTGTACGCCGCCACGGCCGCCCGCCCCGCGCCGGCCACCCGGGCCCGCAGCGCGTGGTCGTCCAGCATCCGCAGCAGTGCCCCGGCGAAGGGGGCCGCCCGGGGCGCGCAGGTGAACCGCAACGAGCCGTCCGGGCGGTCGGCGAGGGCCGGATCCGCCACCACCGCGGGCAGCCCGGCCGCCTCCGCCTCGGACAGCACCAGGCTCTGGGTGTCCGTGGTCGAGGCGAAGGCCAGCACGTCGGCGGCCCGGAAGAAGCCGGCGACCTCGTCGTGCGGCACGGGTGGCAGCACCGAGACGCAGCCGGACAACCCGAGCGCGGCGACCCGGCCCACCACGTGCCGGCGCCCCTGCCGCACCCCGAGCATGACCAGCCGGGCACCCGGCCGTACGGCATGCACCCGGGCGAACGCCCGCAGCAGCAGCTCGGGGTTCTTCTCGCCGGTGGCCCGGCCCACCGACAGCACGACCGTGCCGCCGGACGACGCCGGACGCGGCGCAGCGGACTCGACCGGGGTGGGCAGCACGTGCACCTCGGCGGACGGCTCGAACACCGCGAAGCCCGCCGCCGTCTTGGCCGAGGGCACGACGGCCACCGCCATCCGGGCGGCCATGGCCTTGCCGAGCTCGACCAGCCGGCCGTGGCGCACGGCCCCCGGCCGGCCCAGCTCCAGGAACTCCCGCGCCGACCAGCCCAGCCCCAGGCTGACGGCACACCACGCGGCACCGATCGGGATCTCCGGGAAGCGGTCCGCGTACGCCAGCAGATCGGTGTGCCACGTCACCACCAGCGGCACCTGCCACGCGGCGGCCGCCCGGAAGCCCGCCATGCCGATCGGCCCGGTGGTGTGCGCGTGCACGACCTCGGCCGGCCGGACGCCCACGGGAAAGCCGATCCGGACGTGTCGCCCCGGCACAGGCACGGAGGGTACGCGGCTCAGCACCGCGCCGGGCCGGTAGAGGTCGGCCTCGTGCCCCGCCGCCCGCAGCAGCCGGACGGTCCGGGCCGCCGACAGCGCCACCCCGTCCGGCCGCCCGCCGTGGCTGTCGCAGAAGTGCGCGACTCTCACGCCGCCATCCTGCACCCGTGACGCCCGCCACCGGGAGCGTTAAGACCGCGTATAGATGGCGCCCGGCCGCGTAGTCATCGCGTGAACAACGATGACACGGCGTTGCCCGCGCGCTGAGCTTGCAGCGCACCAAGCAGGCAATCGTCTCTAGGAGTCCTCGTGGCCGACGTCGTGTTCGTCCTTCTCACGGTGGTGCTGTTCGCAGCGCTGACCGTGCTGGTCCGGGCGGTCGAACGCTCGTGAGCGCCGTCAATCTGATCGGTCTGGTCGTGGCCGTGCTGCTCGCCGCCTTCATGGTGGCCGCCCTGCTGTTCCCGGAGAAGTTCTGATGGCCGGCTGGATCTTCGTCGTCTCCCTCGTCCTCGCGGTCGCGGCGGCCTACCGTCCGTTCGGCGACTACATCTACCGCGTCGTCACCGGCACCCGGCACAACGTCGTCGAGCGCGGCACGTACCGGCTCGTCGGCGTGAACCCGGCCGCCGGGCAGAGCTGGGGCGTCTACGCCCGCAGCGTCCTCGCCTTCTCCGCGGTCTCGATCCTCTTCCTCTACCTCTTCCTGCGTGTGCAGGACAAGCTGTGGCTCTCGCTGGGCCTGCCCGCCGTCACGGACCACATCGCCTGGAACACCGCGGTCAGCTTCGTGACCAACACCAACTGGCAGGCGTACGCCGGGGAGTCGACCCTCGGCCACCTGGTCCAGATGGCCGGGCTCGCGGTGCAGAACTTCGTGTCCGCCGCGGTCGGCATCGCCGTGGCCGTGGCGTTCATCCGCGGTTTCGTGGCTCGCAAGAGTCCCGAGCTGGGCAACTTCTGGGTCGACCTGACCCGGGTGACGCTGCGGATCCTGCTGCCGGTCGCCGTACTCGCGGCGTTGGCCTTCATGGTCGGCGGCGCGGTGCAGAACCTGTCCGGCGGCACCGACGTGACGACGCTGACCGGCGCGACGCAGCACATCACCGGCGGCCCGGTGGCCTCGCAGGAGGCGATCAAGCTGCTGGGCACCAACGGCGGCGGCTTCTACAACGTCAACTCGGCGCACCCGTTCGAGAACCCGACGACCTGGACCAACTGGATCCAGATCTTCCTGATCCTGCTCATCCCGTTCAGCCTGCCGCGGGTCTTCGGCCGCATGGTCGGCCAGAACCGCCAGGGGTACGCGATCGTCGCCGTCATGGCCGTGCTCGCGCTCACCTCGACGGCGCTGACCGTGGCCTTGGAGCTCCACGGCAGCGGCACTGTTCCGCAAGCGGTCGGCGCGGCGATGGAGGGCAAGGAGGTCCGCTTCGGCATCCCGGACTCGGCCACCTTCGCCGCGGCGACGACGCTGACCTCCACCGGGGCGGTCAACTCGTTCCACGACTCGTACACGTCCTTCGGCGGCATGATGCCGATGCTCAACATGATGCTCGGCGAGGTGGCGCCCGGCGGCACCGGATCCGGCCTGTACGGGCTGCTCATCCTGGCCGTCATCACGGTCTTCGTGGCCGGGCTGATGGTGGGCCGCACGCCGGAGTACCTGGGCAAGAAGATCGGCGCCCGGGAGATGAAGCTCGCCTCGTCGTACTTCCTGATCACCCCGGCGCTCGTGCTCATCGGCACGGCCGCGGCCTTCGCCACCGGCAACAACAGCACGGCGCTCAACACCGGGCCGCACGGCCTCTCCGAGGTCCTGTACGCCTTCACCAGCGCCGCGAACAACAACGGCTCGGCCTTCGGCGGCATCACCGTCAACACGCCCTGGTGGGACACCGCCCTGGGCCTGGCGATGCTGCTCGGCCGCTTCCTGCCGATCGTGCTCGTCCTCGCCCTGGCCGGCGCCCTGGCCCGGCAGCAGGCCACCCCGGAGTCGGAGGGCACGCTGCCCACCCACCAGCCCCTGTTCGTGGGCATGGTCGTCGGCGTGACCGTCGTGCTCGTCGCGCTCACCTTCCTCCCCGCCCTCGCACTCGGACCCATCGCTGAAGGCTTGTCATGACCGATCTGATGGAAAAGCCGGCGGCGCCGGCGCAGACCCAGCGCAAGTCCGTCCAGGGCGGCCTGCTCGACCCCGGGCAGCTGGTCAAGTCGCTGCCCGACGCGCTGCGCAAGCTCGACCCGCGCACCCTGTGGCGCAACCCGGTCATGCTGATCGTCGAGGCCGGGGCGCTGTTCACCACGGTCCTGTCGATCGCGCAGCCGAGCACGCTGTCCTGGATCATCACCGGCTGGCTCTGGCTCACCGTGGTCTTCGCGAACCTGGCCGAGGCGGTCGCCGAGGGCCGGGGCAAGGCGCAGGCCGCCACGCTGCGCCGGTCGAAGCAGGACACCGTCGCCCGGCGGCTGGTCGACGGCGTCGAGCGGGCCACCCCGGCGACCGAGCTGAAGCAGGGCGACCTGGTCGTCGTCGAGGCCGGCGAGATCATCCCGGGCGACGGCGACGTGGTCGAGGGCATCGCCAGCGTCGACGAGTCGGCCATCACCGGCGAGTCCGCCCCGGTCATCCGCGAGTCCGGCGGCGACCGGTCGGCGGTCACCGGCGGCACGAAGGTGCTGTCGGACCGGATCGTCGTCACGATCACGCAGAAGCCGGGCGAGAGCTTCGTGGACCGGATGATCGCGCTGGTCGAGGGCGCCAACCGGCAGAAGACCCCGAACGAGATCGCGCTGAACATCCTGCTCGCCGCGCTCACCCTGGTCTTCCTGCTGTCCGTGGTGACCCTGCAGCCGCTCGCCATCTTCTCGAAGCAGTGGCAGGCGGCGGCGCCGGACACCGCGGCGATCGACGGCAACGGCGTCACCGGCATCGTGCTCGTGTCGCTGATCGTCTGCCTGATCCCGACCACGATCGGCGCCCTGCTGTCCGCGATCGGCATCGCCGGCATGGACCGGCTGGTGCAACGCAACGTGCTCGCGATGAGCGGGCGCGCGGTCGAGGCGGCCGGTGACGTCAACACGCTGCTGCTGGACAAGACCGGCACGATCACGTTGGGCAACCGGCAGGCGGCCGAGTTCGTACCCGTCGCGGGGGTCGGTGTGGAGGCGCTGGCCGACGCCGCGCAGCTGTCCAGCCTCGCGGACGAGACGCCCGAGGGCCGCTCGATCGTGGTGCTGGCCAAGGAGCAGTTCGGGCTGCGCGAGCGCGAGCCGGGCCTGATCGCCGGGGCGACCTTCGTGCCCTTCACCGCGCAGACCCGGATGAGCGGGGTCGACATCGACGGCCGGCAGATCCGCAAGGGCGCCGCGGCCGCGGTGCTCAAGTGGGCGCGGACCAACCCGGTCGAGGTGACCGACATCGTCCAGCGGATCAGCAGCTCGGGCGGCACGCCGCTGGTCGTCGCCTCCAGCACCGAGGGCGTGCTCGGCGTGATCCACCTCAAGGACGTCGTCAAGAGCGGCATGCGCGAGCGGTTCGACGAGATGCGCCGCATGGGCATCCGTACGGTCATGATCACCGGCGACAACCCGCAGACCGCGAAGGCGATCGCGGACGAGGCCGGGGTCGACGACTTCCTGGCCGAGGCGACGCCGGAGGACAAGCTCGCGTACATCAGGAGGGAGCAGGAGGGCGGCCGGCTGGTCGCGATGACCGGCGACGGCACCAACGACGCCCCGGCGCTGGCCCAGGCGGACGTCGGCGTGGCCATGAACACCGGCACGTCGGCCGCCAAGGAGGCCGGCAACATGGTCGACCTCGACAGCGATCCGACCAAGCTCATCGAGATCGTGGAGATCGGCAAGCAGCTGCTCATCACCCGCGGCGCGCTGACGACCTTCTCGATCACCAACGACATCGCCAAGTACTTCGCGATCATCCCGGCCATGTTCGCCGCGGTCTACCCGGGCCTCGACGCGCTCAACGTCATGCGGCTGCACTCGCCGGGCTCGGCGATCCTGTCGGCGGTCATCTTCAACGCCCTGGTCATCGTCGCGCTGATCCCGCTCGCCCTGCGCGGCGTGCGCTACCGGCCCTCGTCGGCGGCGGCCCTGCTGCGCCGCAACCTGCTCGTCTACGGCCTGGGCGGCGTCATCGCGCCGTTCCTCGGCATCAAGCTCATCGACCTTCTCGTCCAGTTCATCCCGGGGATCTGATCACCATGCGACTCCCATCCTGGATCTCCCAGCACCTGGCCGCCCTGCGCGCCCTGCTGGTCCTGACCGTGCTCACCGGCCTGATCTACCCGCTGCTCCTGGTCGCCGTGGGCCGCGTCCCGGGCCTGGCCGGCAAGGCCGACGGCTCGCTGCTGACCAGGGACGGCACGGTCGTGGGCAGCAGCCTGATCGGCCAGGCCTTCACCGACGCCGACGGCAACCCGGACCCGCGCTACTTCCAGTCCCGGCCGTCGGCGGCCGGCGACGGCTACGACCCCACGTCGACCTCGGCCAGCAACCTCGGCCCGGAGGACGTGGTGGACACGGGGGACCGCAAGAGCCTGCTGACCCAGGTGTGCGCCCGTAGCCTGGCGGTCGGACAGCTGGAGGGCGTCGACGGCCGCCGGCCCTACTGCACGGCCGACGGCGTCGGGGCGGTGCTGGCCGTCTACCACCGCGACGGGCTCACCGGCCCGGTCACCCGGGCGGTCTCCGTGAACGGGACCCCGTTCGTCGCCACCTACGAGGGCGTGACCGTCGAGGCGCCCCGGCCGGGGGAGGACTACCAGGCGCTCGGCGGGGTGATCACCCCTGTCCGCGGCTCGGCCGGGGACCCCGTCGTCCCGGCCGACGCGGTCACCGCGAGCGCCAGCGGGCTCGACCCGCACATCAGCCCGGAGTACGCCGCGCTGCAGGTGCCCCGGATCGCCCGGGAACGGGGGCTGAGCGAGGACGCCGTCCGTACCCTGGTCGGCGAGCACACCGACGGCCGCGCCCTGGGCTTCCTGGGCGAGCCCGGCGTCAACGTGCTCGAGCTCAACCTGGCCCTCGACGAGAGAAAGTAACGGCCATGGCGCGCGGGGAGCTCCGCATCTATCTCGGCGCAGCACCGGGCGTCGGCAAGACGTACACGATGCTGGAGGAAGCGCACCGGCGCGCCGAACGCGGCACCGACGTGGTCATCGGCTTCGTCGAGACCCACGGCCGCAAGCACACGCGGGCCATGATCGGCGAGCTCGAGGTGATCCCGCGCACGGAGATGCGCTACCGCGGCGCGGGCTTCACCGAGATGGACCTCGACGCCGTCCTGGCCCGCAAGCCCGAGCTCGCCGTGGTGGACGAGCTGGCGCACACCAACGTGCCCGGCGCCCGCCACGGCAAGCGCTGGGAGGACGTGCAGGAGCTGCTCGGCGCCGGGATCGACGTGCTGACCACGGTCAACGTCCAGCACCTGGAGTCGCTCAACGACGTGGTCGCGCAGATCACGGGCGTCGAGCAGCGGGAGACCGTACCGGATGCGGTCGTGCGGGCGGCGGAGCAGGTCGAGCTGGTCGACATGACGCCCGAGGCGCTGCGCCGGCGGATGGCGCACGGCAACATCTACCAGCCGGAGAAGATCGACGCGGCGCTGGGCAACTACTTCCGTACGGGCAACCTCACCGCGCTGCGGGAGCTGGCCCTGCTCTGGCTGGCGGACAAGGTCGAGGACCAGCTCGGCAAGTACCGCGCCGACAACAAGATCGACAAGACCTGGGAGACCCGGGAGCGGGTCGTGGTCGCGCTCACCGGCGGGCCCGAGGGCGAGACGCTGATCCGCCGGGCCACCCGGATCGCCGCGCGGACCAAGGGCGCAGACCTCATGGCCGTCCACGTCGCCCGCAACGACGGCCTCAACGGTGCCGACCCGGCCCGCCTGGCTCAGCAACGGGTCCTGGTGGAGAGCCTGGGCGGCTCCTACCACCAGGTGGTCGGCGCGGACATCCCGCAGGCGCTGCTCGACTTCGCCCGGGCGGTCAACGCGACGCAGATCGTGCTCGGCGCCTCCAGCCGCGGGCGGCTCGCGCAGATGTTCTCCGCCGGCGTCGGCGCGACCACCACGGCGCTGTCGGGCACGATCGACGTGCACCTGGTGCCGCACGAGCGGGCCGGAGCCGGCCGGCGTACGAGCCGGATGCCGGCCGCCCTGTCCCGGCGGCGGCGCGTCGCCGGGTTCGTCACCGTGGCCGCCGCGCTGCCCGCCCTGACCGGCCTGCTGAGCATCGGCGACGGGCTGTCGCTGACCAACGACATCCTCGTCTTCCTCGCCGCGGTCGTCGGCGTCGCCCTGATCGGCGGCCTCGGCCCGGCACTGCTCGCCGCGGTCGCGGGGTCGCTGCTGCTCAACTACTTCTTCACCCCGCCCGTGCGGCGGTTCACCATCGCCGAGGGCGAGAACCTGCTCGCGCTGGCCATCTTCATCGTGGTCGCCCTGGCGGTCAGCTGGGTGGTCGACACCGCGGCCCGCAAGACCCGCCAGGCCGCGCAGGCCGGCGCCGACGCGCAGACCCTGGCCACCGTCGCGGGCAGCGTGCTGCGCGGCGACCGGCCGCTGATCGCGCTGATGGAACGGCTCACCGAGACCTTCACCCTGCGCTCGGTCACCCTGCTGGACCGGGGCGTCGTGGTGGCCAGCGTCGGTGAGCGCCCCTGCACCAGCGCCGGCGACTCGGACGTCGAGGTCAAGGTGGACGACGACCTGGCGATGCTGCTCTGCGGCCGCCCGCTGGAGGCCTCCGACCGGCGCATCGTCGAGGCGTTCGCCGCCCAGGCCGCGGTCGCGCTGCGCCAGGAGCGGCTGTCCGCCGAGGCCGCCACGGCCAAGCCCCTCGCCGAGGCCGACAGGATGCGCACCGCCCTGCTCGCCGCCGTCAGCCACGATCTGCGTACGCCCCTGGCCTCGGCCAAGGCGGCGGTGGCGAGCCTGCGCAGCGGCGACGTCGACTTCGGCGAGGAGGACCGCGCGGAACTGCTGGCGACCGCCGACGAGTCGCTGGAGCGGCTCATCCGGCTGGTGACGAACCTGCTCGACATGAGCCGCCTGCAGGCCGGGGCGCTCGGCGTGGCAGCGGCCGACCTCGGCGCCGAGGAGATCGTGCCGCGCGTCCTGGACGACCTCGGGCCGGAGGGCCATACCGTGCGGGTCCAGGTGCCCGAGGACCTGCCCGCCCTGCGCGCCGATCCCGGGCTGCTGGAACGCGTGCTCGTCAACCTGACCGCGAACGCCCTGCGGCACAGCCCGCCCGGCCGGCCGCCGATGATCTCCGCCAGCGCGCTGGGCGGCACCGTGGAGTTCCGGGTCGCCGACCAGGGCCCGGGGATCCCCGAGGACCGCTGGGACGACGTCTTCCTGCCGTTCCAGCGCCTCGGCGACCATGACAACCACACCGGCGTCGGGCTCGGGCTGGCCCTGGCCCGCGGCCTCACCGAGGCGATGGGCGGCACCCTCACGCCGGACGAGACCCCCGGAGGCGGACTCACCATGATCGTGTCCCTGCCCGTGGCGGCCCGGCCGTGACCCGGGTCCCCGTCGCCGCCCTGCTCGCGGAGGTCCGGCGATGACGCTCGTTCTCGTCGCCGCCCTGCTCGCGGAGGTCCGGCGATGACGCGCGTTCTCGTCGTCGACGACGAGCCGCAGATCGTGCGGGCGCTGACCATCAACCTGCGCGCCCGGCGCTACGAGGTGGACGCCGCGCCGGACGGTGCCTCGGCGCTGCGGCTGGCCGGCGACCGGCACCCCGACCTCGTCGTGCTCGACCTCGGCCTGCCCGACATGGCCGGCACCGACGTGATCCGGGGGCTGCGCGGCTGGACCGGCGTGCCGATCATTGTGCTCTCCGGCCGGGTCGAGAGCCACGACAAGGTCGGCGCGCTCGACGCGGGCGCCGACGACTACGTCACCAAGCCCTTCGGGATCGACGAGCTGCTGGCGCGCATCCGGGCGGTCACCCGCCGCGCCCACGCCCCCGGCGACGCCCTGCCCACGGTCGCCGTCGGCGCCACCACCGTCGACCTGGGCGCGCGCCGCGTCACGCGCGGGGACGGCGAGGTGCGGCTGACGCCCACCGAGTGGCAGCTCCTCGAGCACCTGCTGCGCCACCCCGGCAAGCTGCTCAGCCAGCGGGCCCTGCTGCACGACGTCTGGGGCCCGCAGTACTCCACCGAGACGAACTACCTGCGCCAGTACATGGCCCGGTTGCGCCGCAAACTCGAGGACGACCCGTCGCGCCCGCGCCACCTGCTGACCGAGCCGGGGATGGGCTACCGCTTCCGCCCCTAGCCTAGACAGACATCACTTTACGTCGATCTTACCGGTCACCCGGCACGGTCTCAGGGCCGATCAAGACCGAGGAGGACTGTCGACAGTGGGTTCGTACAGGAAATGGGGGTGGGGTCTCGGCATCGCGACCGTCACCGCCGTGAGCGCCTTCGGGGTGGCTTCATGGCAGGCGAACGCGGCGCCGGGCGACCCGAGCCCGGGGGTCGGGGGCATGCTGCCGAAGGTGTCCGATCCCGACCCGGTGCCCGAGGCGGCGGCCGGGACCGGCAGCGACGCGCTGACCTCCACCGAGGTGGACAAGGCCCGGGCCGCCGCGCTGACTCCGCAGCTGGCCGCCGACGCGCGGGGCGTGACCGGCGAGGCCGGCCCCGAGTATCTGTCGGCCGATCTGGGGCTCGACGGCGCCGGCCGGGAGGCGGAGCTCTACTTCTACGACTACCGGACCGACAAGCTCATCAAGCAGGTCGTCAACCTGACGACCGGCAAGCTGGCCAACAGCTACTCCGCCGCGGGCATGCAGCCGCCGGCCACGCCGCGGGAGGCGACCGTCGCGCTGGATCTGCTGCTGGCCGATCCGCTCGGCGCCGGCTTCAAGACCGCGTACGCCGAGGCCACCGGCAAGCCCTTCGCCGGCAAGGAGGGGCTGAACGTCACCGCGCACATCTACCAGGCCAAGCCCGCCGACACCGGGGCCGCCCAGTGCGGCAAGAAGCGCTGTGTCCAGCTCATCGTGCAGACCGGCGACGGTCAGTTCATCAACGTGACCGACGTGGTTGTCGACCTGTCCGGGCGCAAGGTCGCCCGCCTTTCATGAACGAGGGCCGCATGAAGTTCCGTACCATCGCCGCCACCCTGCTGGCCACGGGCTCGCTGGCCCTGGTCGCGCCCGGCCGGGCCGAGGCGGCACCGGAGCCGTCGCCGTGCGGTGCCGCCGCCACGGTCAAGGAGACGCTGCCCAACGGCACCACGTGGCAGCTCTGCTGGCGCATCAACGACCGCGCCGGCCTGGTCCTGAACAACGTCTACGTGTCCTCGCCGCGCCAGCCCGAGCCCGTACAGGTGCTCAACTCCATCCGGCTCGCGCAGCTCAACGTGCCCTACGACACCGGTGACACCGAGTACAACGACCTCACCGAGTACGGCCTGGGCAGCTACAACATGGAAACGCTCACGGGCGAGGACTGCAAGGGCGGCTCCGCGCGTACGGGCTCCGACGGCGGCGCCGACCCGCAGCAGCGCGAGCTGCTCTGCGTCAGCGCGGAGCCGGCGGGCCTGGCGAACCGCCTGCACGACTACGAGTACGACGAGGAGACGGGCGAGGGGACCGAGAAGGTCTACTCCCGGCAGGGCCACGAGCTCGTGCTCCGGGCGATCAGCAAGGTCGGCTGGTACGAGTACGTGACCGAGTACCGCCTCGGCGACACCGGCCAGATCTCGGCCCGTCTCGGCGCGACCGGTGACCTGGCCCCCGGCGAGTACTCCGAGGCCGACCGGGGCTGGCCGATCGGCAAGCAGGCCCGCGACTACGCGACCATGCACTACCACAGCGCGTTCTGGCGGGTGGACTTCAACATCGGCGGCAAGGGCGGCGAGGTCGTCGAGCAGTACGACACCAAGCTCGACGGCGAGGGCGCGATGGCCGCCAAGCTCACCACCACCAAGAAGACCATCGCCAAGGAGGGCAGCTTCAACAAGGTCGACCGCCGCTGGTGGCGGGTCGCCAGCCCCGCGAGTACGAACGCCGACGGGCACAAGCGCTCCTACGAGCTGGTGACCGGGGCCGACGACCCGTACGAGGGGCACCCGGAGACGCAGCCGGACGTCACCTTCACGCAGGCGAACCTCTGCGAGAAGTGGGCCTCCGACAACGTCTCGGACCCGGAGTGCCCGCTCGGCATCAACACGGTCCTCGACTTCGCGAGCAACAAGGAGAAGATGACCGACCCGGTGATGTGGGTGCGTGTCGGCTTCCACCACGTGCCGCGCGACGAGGACCAGAGCCCGATGCCGATGCACTGGCAGGGCTTCGACCTGGCACCGCGCGACTTCACGGCGATCAACCCGATCGCGCCGGACGGTCGCGAGAACGTCAACGGCAACCCGTACCCGGAGGAGGAAGAGCCCTCCACGCCGCCTTCGTCCGCGGCCAGGAACTGAGCCTTGTTCCGTCGTGTCGCCGCCGCGCTGGTCCTTGCTGTGACCGGCGCGGCGGTGCTCGCCCTCTCCACGCGGGACGGGCAGGCGCCTTCCGCGGCGGCGCCCGCTCCCGTGGCAGCGCCCGCCTCCGTGGCGGCGCCGTCCGGTGCTGACGTGCACTACGCGCAGATGATGGCGGACCATCACGGGCAGGCCGTCCGGATGAGCCGGGCGCTGCTCGCCAAGCCGGGCGTCCCGGAGCGGATCCGGCTGATCGCCGACTTCATCGCGCACGACCAGCAGCGCGAGATCGACGAGACGAACGCGTGGCTGGCGGCCTGGAACGCGCCGCCGGCCCGGGCCGCGGGCGCCATGCCCGGCATGCTGAGCGAGGCGCAGCTGGGCTCGCTCGACCGGGCGGGCACGGGCGAGGCCACCGGCCTGTTCCTGCGGCTGATGATCGACCATCACGAGGGGGCGATCGACATGTCCCGGACACTGCTCGCCGGCGGCGGGACCAACGTCTACATCCACGGGCTGGCGAAGCACGTCATCAACGAGCAGACCGCGGAGATCGATTCGATGCGGTCCCTGCTGGCCGCGTGATTCCGCGAGTCGCGTTGTCCGTGCCGCGTTCTCGTGTCGCGCTCGCCTGCCGTGCTCCCCGAGTTTGGAACGAGCCGCCCCGGCACCGGTTTCTCCGGCGGTCGGGGCGGCCCGGGTCTCGGGGTTCGGTCAGCTCATCGGGTCTCGGGGTCCGGTCAGCTCACCGGGGCGCGTCCGCGCGGTCGGCTCGCCGGGGCGCGTTCGTGCCGTCAGCTCACCGAGGCGCTGAAGGAGGTGACGGCCAGTCCGGCGCCGCCGATCCAGGGCTCGAAGCCGGCCTGGATGCTGGTGAGGTACCACGAGCTGGTGATGGCGCCGCGGTTGCGGACGTCGTTGATGAAGTCCAGGACGCTGAAGCTCCAGCTGGAGATGGGTGCGGGAGCCACGTACGAGATGACCTGGTTGGCGCCGTTGCTGCCGCGCCAGACCTGCCACGTGCGGCCGCCGACGGTCGCGTTGCCGACGACCGAGCCGATGGGCTGGATGGCGCCCTGGCGGTTGAACCAGATCATGATCTCCTGCTGGTTGACGCCGTTGGTCCGCGGCGTCGGGTCCAGCCAGATGTCGAACGCGGCGTCATAGGTCGCCCCACCCACGTACGTGTAGCTGACACTGCTCGTGGCGCTCCGGATGTCGCTGACCCGGCGCGGCAACACCGAGCCCGGCGAGCAGTTGCCGTAGTGGCAGCCGTAGTAGACCGCCGGATAGGACACGGGCGCGCCGCTCGTGTTCCCGACGCCCTGCTGGCTGACGATGCTGAAGCCGGTGCTCGTCACGTTGATGCACTGCTCGGCGGAGGTGCCCCACCGGTTGTTCATCACCGTGTAGCGGCCGCCGATGGTCGTGCTGCCGTACTGGTCGCAGATGCGGGTGTCTGCCTGTGCTTCGCCGGCCACGGCCACGGTTGTCACGCTAGCGGCCGCGATCAGGCAGGCGGCGAGGAATCTCTTCATCGGGCTCTCCTCGAGGGGGGATTGGGAGCGCTCCCATCAGCCTAGGGGAAGGACATCGATGATTGAAGATGTGTTTCGAGATTATTTCCCGAGCGCCGGGAGGACGGCCGCCGCCACCTGCTTCGCGTCCGCCAGGTTCCGGGCGTCGGAGGCGCCGCGGCTGTAGACGTCGAGCTGCACGGTGCCGCCGAGGACGAACAGGTGGCCGGAGAGCCAGGAGGCCTCCTCGCCGACGCCGTCCACCGGCTCGCCCTCGGCGACGGCGGCGTCGAAGCCGGCCGGCGTGGTGCGGGTCAGGAAGATGTCGAGCTGGCCGCCGGACTGCTGCCACTGGCAGTAGCGGGTCGGCTCACCGGCGGCGTCGTCCTCGTCGACCTGGGTGATTTCGCGGCCGGTCAGCCCGGTGACCTGCGCCTCGGTGAGCAGGGTGCACGGGTCGGGCAGGTCGCCCGGCTCGCCGGCCGGACCCAGCCCGCTGTCCGCGGCGGTCGACGCGGGCGCCGGCCCGGTACCTCCGGCGGCCGGAGTCAGAACCCCGCAGCCACCGGCGAGCGCGACGATGAGGAAGAGGGCGGCCAGGGACACGCGGCGGTGGTGCACGGTGGCTCCTTCGGACGAAAGTACGGGGGTCAGTTGGTGCCCGGGCCCTTGTCGAGCACGGTGGCTGAGGCGGTGACGGTCTTCGATCGCACCGGGCCGTCGCCGGTGGTGTAGAGCGTGTAGGTGTGCGTCTCCGTGCTGCCGACCTCGCCGGCGCACGAGAACAGGAACTCCTGCGAGCCCTCGCGCCCGACCGGGCCGTACGTGCCGGGGGTGCCGGTCGGGTCGTCCACCGACAGCGCGCCGCCGGCCGCGCCCGTGATCTTCCACTCGAGGACCAGGGGCACCGGGTCGGCGCGGAAGACCGCCGTGCCCTCGGCGCACTTGGGCTGCCGGGCGATCCGCAGAGAGACGATCCGCGGCCCGTCCGGGGCGGAGCTCCCCCTCGTGGACTTCGGTGCCTTGGTGACGGGATGAGTGGCCTTGGTCCCGGCGGGCGGCGAGGCGGGGGAGCCGGCGGCGGACCGGGAAGTGGAGGAGGGGGAGGGCAGGGAGAGCGGCACGGTGACCGTGCACCCGGAGAGAGTCGCGGCACCCAGCAGGACTGCGGTGGCTGATCGGAATCGCATCACGACGCAGAGCATGGGAGGCGGCGCCAAAGAACCGCCAAACGTCAGTCGGTCAGCAGCTCCGCCACGGCTTCGGCCAGCGTCGTCTCCCCGGCCGACCGGTAGGCGCGGGCGACCTCCTTCGGGGACAGCGCAGCCCGGGCGGTGGCCTCGGCGCCGTCCCGGTCCGCGATCTCGTCGGGGGTGAAGCCGGGGGCGCCCAGCGCCGACCGCTCCCGCTCGGCCAGCGCCAGCAGCCGCAGCCCGCCGGCGGCATCGCCCGCGAGCACGTCCAGCTGCGCCAGCCCCTCGACGGCGTCGAGCTGCCCCTCGGTGAGGCCCAGCTCGGTGTAGAGGGCCAGCGCCCGCCGCATCGCCGGACGGGCCGTCGCGTAGCGGCCCCGGCGCCGGTCGGTCGTGGACAGGTTGCTCAGCGCGGCCGCCTCGCCCCGGCGGTCGCCCAGGGCGCGGAAGCCCTCCAGCGCGCGCGTGAACAGCTCCTCTGCCTCGTCGAGCCGGTCCAGGCAGCGCAGCGTGCCCGCCGTGTTGTTGGCGAGGGCCGCGACCATCGGGGCGATGGCGTCCTCCTCGGCGATCGCCAGCGCCTCGTAGCCGTACGCGAGCGAAGCCGGATAGTCCGCCTGCGCCTGCGCGGTGATGAGCAGATTGTTGAGCACGGCCAGCATGCCCCGGCGGTCGTCCAGCGAGCGGAACAGGCGCAGCCCCTCCTCGCCCAGCTGTCGCGCCTGCGGCAGGTCGCCGGAGTTGCGGGCCAGCGCGGCGGCCGCCCGCAACGCCCGGGCCCGCAGCGCCGGTGCTGCCGAGGGGGCGGCGGCCAGGGCGCGGGCCAGCCAGGCGCGGCCCTCGGCCATCCGGCCGGCGACCCACCAGTACCACCACATCGCGGCCGCCAGCTCGAGCCCCCGCGCGGGGTCGCCGTCGCGCAGGGACCAGTCGATCGCGCCGACGACGGTGTCGTGGTCGGCGCCGATCTCCGCCAGCCAGGCGGTGTGCGCCGGGCCGTCGGTCGGCGGCGGCACGGCGAGCCGTCGCTGCCACCACCCCACCAGGCCGGCGTACGCCTCGGCGCGCTCGACCGGCCCGAGGCGCTCGCGGGCGTACTCCCGGATGGTCTCGATCAGGCGGTAGCGACCGTCCCGCCACTCCACCATGGACCGGTCGACGAGCTGGGTGAGCGGATCGACCGGGTCGGCGCCGGCCACCTCGCCGGCGGCGGCCAGGTCGAAGCCGCCCGCGAAGACGCCGAGCCGGCGCAGCAGCTCCTGCTGCGGGCTGTCGAGCAGCTCGTAGCCCCAGTCGATGGCCGCCCGCATGGTCCGGTGCCGGGGGACCGGCGAGGTGCCGGTCAGCACGTCGAGGCGCCGGTCGAGGCGCGCGACGATCTCGGCGAGCGGCAGCGCGCGCAGCCGGGCGGCGGCGAGCTCGATGGCGAGCGGCAGGCCGTCGAGGCGGCGGCACAGCTCGGCGGCGGCGCTCTGCTCGGCGGCGGTGAGTCCGGCGCCGCCGCGGGCCGCCGCCACCCGGTCGCCGAGCAGCCGCACCGCCTCCGCGTGCGGGTCGGTCGTGCCGGGCTCCGGCGTGGACAGGCCGCCGAGCATGCAGACCACCTCGCCGCTGAGCCCGAGCGGCTCCCGGCTGGTGGCGACGAGCCGCACCCCCGGGCACGCCGCCAGCAGGGCGTCCGCGAGTTGCGCCGCCCGGTCCCGGACATGCTCGCAGTTGTCGAGCACGAGCAGCACCCGCCCGGTGAGCTGCCGCGTCACCGTCTCGAACACCGGGGTGCCCGGCTCCTCGCGGATGCCGATCGCCGCGGCCAGCCGGGCGTCGAGCGGACCGTCGCGGTGCTCGGCCAGCTCGACGACGTGCACCGCGTCGTGGTCGGCGGCCGTCTCGCGGGCCAGCTCGAGGCTGAGCCGGGTCTTGCCGGCGCCGCCGGGGCCCGCGACGGTCAGCAACCGGGCCGTGCCGAGCAGCTCGATGGCCCGGTCCAGCTCGGCGCGCCGGCCGATGAAGCGGTTGCGCCGGGCGGGCAGCCCCAGGATCCGCTCGTCGAGCGTGGGGTCCTGCCGGCGCACGGCGGCGGCCAGCGCGTCCAGCTCGGCGGTGGGCCGGGCGTCCAGCGCGCCGAGGGCTGCGACGGCCCGGTCATAGGCGGCCAGTGCCGCGCCGGTGCGGCCCGACCGGTGCAGCGCCAGCATCAGCTGCGTGACCAGGCCTTCGGCGGTGGGCTGCGCGGCGACCCAGCCGGCCAGCTCGGTCGCGGCCTCGGCGGGCCGGCCGCCCGCGAGGGTCCGGCGCGCCCATTCCTGCTGCGCGCTCAGCCGTTGCTCGGCGAGCCGGGCGGCGGCGGCCGCGACGATCGGCCCGGCCCGCACCCCGTCGTACGGCTCGCCGCGCCACCGGCCGAGGTCGCCGCTCTCCTCGAACTCGGCGGCATCGAAAACGGCGCCCGTCAGGTCGAGCCGGTAGCCGCCCGCGGCGCTGTGCACCCGGTCGCCGACCACCTTGCGCAGGGCCGAGACGTGCATCTGCAGCGTCGCCGTGGCCGTCGCGGGGGCGCCCTCCGGCCACAGCTCGGCGACCAGGCGCTCCACAGTGACCGGGCGGCCCCGGGCGGCCAGCAGCACGGCCAGTAGCGCGCGCGGCTTCGGCGCGAGCACGCCCTCGCCGTCGGCGGTGTGCACGCGCACCGGTCCCAGGACCTCGAACCGCATCCGTGCCTCCGCGCGCTGGGTGCTGCCATGCTACGGCGGCGCGGCCCGGCGTGCGGCAGCGGCGGGACAAACGGGCAAGAGGGGCTGCTGCCAGGGACAAAGCTGCCTAGTCAACCAAATAGGCCGGTACCGATGCCGCGGGTGCAAACCGGGCACGTTAGGTTGGACCGCATGATCGAGTCTGGACCCCGCGATTCACGTTCCGCGGCGGGGGCCGTGCCCGGGGCTCCCCGGCGACACGGTCCGCACCGCAGGCCCTCCGCCGAGGCGATGCGCATCGTCCAGAGCACGGCGTCCCTGGTCGCCGATCGGCCGGTCGCCCTGGCCGAGCTGTTCTACCGGCACCTGTTCGAGCTGGTGCCCGAGGCCCGGGCCATGTTCCCGCCGGACATGACGGCGCAGACCGAGAAGCTGTGTCGGGCCCTGCTCGACGGGATCCGGGCGCTGACCGAGCCCGACCGCTACGCGCAGGACATGGAGCGGATGCTCGGCATGCTGGGCGTGCACCACGCGCGCTACTACGGCGTCCTGCCCGAGCACTATCCCTATGTGGGCCATGCGCTCGTCCGCGCGGTGCGTGACCTGAGCGGCGACTGGAGTGTCGCCACCAGCTCGGCCTGGATCTGGGTCTATGACTGGATGAGCGCCCACATGCTCGGCGAGGCGGCCCGCTGAGCCTGGCTCAGGCCGGGTCTCCCTCGCGGAGGTCCGGCCGGTGGAACAGGGGCAGCTCGCCGGTGTCCGCCCCGTGGAAGGGGCACCCCGTGGCCGCGGGCGTGATGCCGCGGGCCAGCAGCCGGGCGCCTTCGTCCAGATAGAAGTTCGGCTTGAGGTCGGCCTCGTGGAAGTAGCGGTGGAAGACCGGCGTCGCCGCCCCGGAGATCGGCGGCACGATCCAGCTCCAGTCGGCGGGCACCAGCCGGCCGGCCCGCTGCTCCCGGGCGACGTGGTCGAGGAAGCGCGCCGACTCGGTGTGGTGGTCGGACATCTTCACGCCCGCGGCGTCGTACGAGTGCAGGACCGCGCGGTTGAGCTCCACGAGCGCCCTGTCCCGCCACAGTGTCCGCTCGCTGCTCGTGTCGAGGCCGAGCTGCTGGGCGATCAGCGGCAGCAGGTTGTAGCGATCCCGGTCGGCCAGGTTGCGCGCCCCGATCTCGGTGCCCATGTACCACCCGTTGAAGGGGGCGAAGGGATAGTGCACCCCGCCGATCGTCAGGCGCATGTTGCTGACCGCGGGCACCGCGTACCACCGGAGGCCGAACTGCGCGAACCACGGATGCTCCGGGTGCACGAGGGGCACCTCGAGCACCGCGCTGGGCGGCAGGTCGTAGAGGCGTACCCCCTCGTCGGGGGTCTCGATCGCGAGGGGGAGCACGTCGAACGGGGTGCCCGCGCCCTTCCAGCCCCGCGCCTCCATGGCCTCGGTGAAGTCCGCCAGCGCCGGATCGCCGACCACCGAGCCGTCGAAGGTGCGGTGCCCGGCGTAGCGGATGAGCTGGTCGTTCCACAGCCGGGGGTACGGCCGGCCGGGCACCGCCTGCGGGAAGACGCTGATCACCGGCCGGATGGCCCCGCCGCGCCGCGCGTGCCGCCCGCCCGGCCGCGCCTCGGTCCCGCTCGCGATCTCCAGGTGCCGCACCAGGCCCGCGTAGATCTCGGGGGAGGTGTGGCAGTCGCGCCGGTCCTGCACCACGAGGCTGCGCCAGTAGAGCCGGCCGATGCAGCGGCTGGCGTTGCGCCAGGCCAGCTTGGCACCGTACGCCAGCTCCTCGGCCGTGTGCACATAGGTGCCCGTGGCGTCGATCTCGGCCAGCACCGCCGCCAGCCGTGGCCCGGCCGGGCCGGTGTGCGGGTTCTCCGCGTGGAACTGGAACAGGAAGTCCTCGGCCTCGCCGGCGTCGGCCGGGGCGGCGGCATCCCACTCGGCGACCGGGTGGTCCCGATATCCGGGCGTGCCCACAGGTCGCCTCCCCTTCCGCCCGGACGTGGCGCCGGCCTGGGGTGGCACAGGAAGATCGCGAGTCCGGGACGGTGACGAGGGTAGATACGTCCCCGATGGGCGTCAAGGATAGTTTCATCACTAATGTGAATGCTGGTGCGGGCTCGGGTGCGCCGGCCGCGCTGCTGGACCGGCACACCCTGGCCGCGCCGGGGCCCCTGGGGGCTGACGCGCGGTTGACAAGACCGTAGGCCGGTTGCCGTCAGGGCGACAGCGGGGCGGACGGGTGGCGTCCCGGAAGGACCGCCGACGGCGCTCACCGCCACAACGTGGTCGTCTACGCCGGGCCCGCGTCCGGGCGAGCTCAACGGCCGGTTCCGACCCCGGCACCACGGGGGCTTCACACGTCGGCGGCGCTGCTCGCGTCGGCGTAGCGGAGGACGGCGCCGATCCCGTGCTCCAGCTCGACCTCGTCCGGGGCGACGAGGATCAGCGAGGCGCCGGTGCCGGCGACGGCGCGCAGGAGGGCGGCGTCCGCGCGTACCTTCCGGGGGTCCTGGACACCGGCCTCGCGCAGGACGTGATCGTCGACCGAGACCAGCGTGACGTCGCCGGGGTCGATCCACAGCGTGTCCGTCGAGGACGGGTCGTTGTGCAGGAGGACGATGTCGGCCTGCCCGCGCTGCAGCCGGGTCACCACGTCGGTGAGGCCGGTGCCGGCCGTGCCGTCGCCCAGCTGCGTACGGTAGCGGTTGATCGCCTCCCGCACGTGCCGGTCGGCGGTCTCGGCGATCGCCTGCACGGTCACGTCGTCGAGCGCGGCCTCGTCGGCGCCGGCGTGCCGGGAGCCCGCATCGGTGCGCACCAGGCGCTCGCGCCAGCGCTTCGGCAGCTCGCCCTCGAACTTCTCCACCGCCCGGACGTCGCCGCCCACCACGATGACCTCGGCGTCGATGCTGTCGGCCAGCTCGGCCGCCGCGGTCGCCACGTTCCCGGCGTTCCGCTTCCAGGTCTCCTCGGCGGCCTGGTCGTAGCGCCGGTCCGACCAGCCGCCGGCATGCACCTTCCGCAGCGGGAAGCTCTCGTCCCCGGTCACCTGCCGGTGCCGCGGCACCCCGCCGGCGGAGATCGCGTCCAGGTCACCGCCGGTCCGGTCGGCGAGCACCCGGACGTACGGGACGTCCTCGCCCCGCTGCGCCACCAGCGGCATGGCGTGCGGCAGCGGCCCGGCGTACGCCTCGTCGGCCGCCGGCGGAGCGGACAGCGTCTCCAGCAGCGCCACCTGCCCGGCGCGGGCGAAGACGGCGAGCCCGTAGCGGCCCGGCTGGTACGGGTGTGCGCCGATCGCCTCCGCCACGGCGTCCAGGGTGGCCTCGTCGGCGCCCTGCGCGGTCAGGCTCTCCCGCAGGGCCCGCCAGCGCAGCTCCACCTCGTGGGCGGCGTTCTCACCGGCCCGGGTGGCGTCGAGGTAGACCGACACCCAGAGCCCGGGCTGGTCGAAGAGGGGGCGCAGAAAGTCCAGTCTCATCGGGCCCGCATACCCGTACGCCGGCACGTCTCACGGTCACGCCAGGCCCCCCGGGGCCGCCGGACGAAGGCCGCCGGGCGTCGTTTGAGGGGTGCGGCTCGGGGCATCCGGGCGGCATGGGTGAGCGTACGGTTTCCGATCTCCTGGTCGAGCGGCTGGCCGAGTGGGGCGTGCCGCGCGTCTTCGGGTACTCCGGGGACGGCATCGACGGGGTGATGGGGGCGTTGCGGCGGGCCGGGAAGCCGGCGTTCGTGCAGGCTCGGCACGAGGAGGCGGCCGCGTTCATGGCCGTCGCCCACGCCAAGTACACCGGGGCGCCGGGGGTGTGCCTGTCGACGCAGGGGCCGGGCGCGGTGCACCTGCTCAACGGGCTCTACGACGCCAAGCTCGACGCCAAGCCGGTCGTGGCGATCGTCGGGCAGCAGGCCTCCACCGTGCTGGGCAGCGCCTATCAGCAGGAGATCGATCTCGGGCGGCTCTTCGGGGACGTGTGCGCGCAGTTCGTGCAGACGGCGCACACCGCGGAGCAGGTGCCGATGCTGATCGACCGGGCCTTCCGGACCGCGCTCGCCACCCGCAGCCCCACCTGCGTGATCCTGCCGCACGACGTGCAGGCGATGCCGGCGCCGGACCCCACCGCCCAGCGGCACGGGGTCATGGTGACCAGCCCGGGGCTGCGGCGGGCGCGGGTGGTGCCCTACGACGCGGACGTGCGTGCCGCCGCCGAGGTGCTCGAGGCCGGCGAGCGGGTCGCAATCATGGTCGGGCAGGGGGCGTACGGGGCGGCCGGCGAGATCGCCGAGCTGGCCGACCGGCTCGGGGCCGGGGTGACGGCGTCGCTGCTGGGCAAGCCCGTGCTCGACGAGGGTCTGCCGTTCCACACCGGGGTCATGGGGCATCTGGGCACCACGGCCAGCAACGAGCTGCTGCGGAACTGCGACACGCTGCTGCTGGTGGGCACCAACGACCCGTGGACGGAGTTCTATCCGGCGCCGGGGCAGGCGCGGGCGGTGCAGATCGACATCGACGGGCGGCAGCTGGGCGTGCGCTATCCCGTCGAGGTGCCGCTGACCGGCGACGCCACGGAGACGCTGCGGGCGCTGCTGGGCGCGGTGAAGCCCCGGGAGCACGGGGCTTGGCGGGCACGGGTCGAGGGCTGGGTGCGTACCTGGGGAGAGATCTCGGCCCGCCGGGCCGCCGCCCCCGCGGAGCCGTTGAACCCGCAGCACGTGGTGCGCTCGCTGAGCGGGCGGCTGGGCACCGACGCGCAGGTCGCGGTCGACGTCGGGTCGGTCGTCTACTGGTACGCCCGGCATCTGCGCCTGCCGGGCGGCGTCCCCGCGCACCTGTCGAGCACGCTCGCGTCGATGGGGTGCGGCCTGCCGTACGGGATCGCCGCCAAGCTGGCCGCCCCGGACCGCCCCCAGATCGTACTGACCGGCGACGGCGCGATGCAGATGACCGGGCTGGCCGAGCTGGTGACCGTGGCCGCCCGGTGGCGCGACTGGGCGGATCCGCGCTTCGTCGTGTGCGTACTGAACAACCGTGACCTGGCCGAGGTCAGCTGGGAGCAGCGCGAGGCGGAGGGCGAGCCGCGGTTCGGCACGTCGCAGGAGCTGCCCGACGTGCCGTACGCGAAGTACGCCGACCTGCTCGGCCTGCGCGGCCTGCGGGTGACGTCGCCGGGGGAGATGGACGACGCCTGGGCTACCGCCCTGAGCGCCGACCGTCCGGTGCTCATCGAGGCGGTGGTCGACCCGGCCGTGCCGCTGCTGCCGCCGGGCCGCCCGTACGAGCAGATCGAGGCCATGTACGCCGGGCTCGCCGCCGAGCCGGGACAGCTCGCCCGCCGCGCCGAGACCCACCTCCGCCGCGAGCGTGCCGACGAGGGCTTCGACGACCCGCGGTAGGTATCGTGCGGCCATGCTGCACGTACGGGTGATCGCGCCCGCCACCGTCTCCGCGCAGGTCCTGGACCTGCTCAAGGGCCACGACGCCGTCACCCACGTCGTCGTGCTGCCCGGCGTGGCCCTCGACCCGCCGGGCGACCTGATCGAGTTCGACGTGGTCCGGGAGGGCGCCAGCGCCGTCCTCGACCAGCTGCGCGGGCTGGGCCTCGACCGCGACGGCGCCATCGTCATGGAGCGCATCGACACCACCATGTCCGCCGCGGCCGACCGGGCCGAGCGGCGCGTCCCCGGCCTGGGCGTCGACGCGGTGGTGTGGCACGAGATCGAGCACCAGACCGGCGAGGAGACCGCGCTGTCGGCCTCGTTCCTGGCGTTCATGACCGTCGCCATGATCATCGCGGCCGTCGGCGTCCTGCTGGACCAGCCCATCCTCATCGTCGGCTCGATGGTCGTCGGCCCCGAGTTCGGCCCGCTCGCCGCGCTCTGCGTGGGCCTGGTGCAGCGCAAGCTTCCGCTGGTACGCCGCTCGGCGCTGGCCCTCGGCGCCGGCTTCCCGATCGGCATGCTGCTGACCGTCGGGGCGGTGTGGCTGCTCACCGCGGCCGGCCTGGTCGACAGGTCGATGCTGCTGGCCGACCGGCCGCTGACCGACTTCATCTGGCGCCCGGACGCGCTGTCCTGGGTCATCGGCTTCCTGGGCGGCGTCGCGGGCATCCTGTCGCTCACGTCGGCCAAGGCCGGCACCCTGGTCGGCGTGCTGATCTCGGTCACCACGATCCCGGCGGCGGCCAACGCGGCGGTCGCCCTGGCCTACGGCGTCCGCGACGAGGCCCTCGGCTCGGCCCTCCAGCTCCTCATCAACGCGGCGGCCATCGTCCTGGCCGGCGTGCTGACCCTCCTCGTCCAGCACCTCGTCTGGAAGCGAGCCCAGCAGCGCACCTAGATGCGGCGTGTGCCGCCACGCCACGGACACGGCCGGTCAGGTCTCCGGCGGGTCGCGGTGGGGGCGAGGAGACCCTAGGCTGCGCGGGTGCCGGATGCGGGAAGTGGAAGCCAGGTCACGAAGCGTCTGCTCGTGACGGTGTCGCACGCGATCGAGCGGGCGGCGCTCGCGGCCGGCGAGGACGGGCCCATGGCCGTCGTCGCGCTGTTCCAGCGGATGCCCTATCTGGACCGCGAGCGGGAGGTCTACGAGCGCATCGCCCGGCGCGCGAGTGTCACCGTCATGGGCCTCGTCGGCGGGGACCCGGCGGTGCACCAGCCCGCGGGCACCGTGCTCGTGCCGCTGAGCTCCCGCGATCCGCTCGCGCGGGAGTGGACGGTCGTCGTGCTCACCCCGCGGTTCGGGGCGGTGCTCGTCGCGTACGACCAGGAGACCGTCGACGCCACGGCGGAGACGCTGGAGGCGGGGCGGTTGTTCGACGGGCGGTGGAGCGTACGCCGGGACGACGCCCTGCACGAGCTCCTGCGGCTGCGGCGGGCCCTCGCCGACCGGCTCCCGGCAGCGACCGCCGCGGCGCTCGACGACGTGGTGACCCGGGTGCGCGAGATGCCGGCCACTTCGGGCGAGAGCCGGGCCGACGCCATGTTCCACCACATGGTGGTACGCGGCGGCCGCGGAGCCACGTCGCGTCCGGTGACCGAGCCGCGCTTCGCCACGGGCGAGGAGGTCCGGGACTGGTCCGGCGGGGTGACCGCCTCGGGCGTGCTGCCCGTGGCGATGCTCGGGGTGCGCGTGCCGGCCGCGCATCGGCTGCCCGCGCAGGCCGGGCGGCGGACGGCAGCGGTGCGCGACGAGAGCATGCTGACGATGCTCGGCGACCTCGCCGGGGCGGCCGGGCGGGTGACGCGGGTGGGCGAGGACGAGTTCCTGCTGCTGGTGCCGGGGCTGGCGGACGACGACGCCGTGCAGCTGGCCTACCGGGTCGGGGCCGAGCTGGCGGAGGCCGCGACCCACAACGCCTTCCTGCCCGCCACGGCGACGGTGGCGGTCACGGTGACCCGGCGCCGGCCGCTGCCGGCCGAGGACATCCGCCAGGCGCTGCGGTGGGCCGTGGCGGAGAACATCCCCGTGGCGAAGGTCGACGAGCCCGCCGGGGACTGACATCCCGGGCTAGCGGGCGGCCGCCAGCAGCTCGGCCAGGGCGCCGCCCGGCATCGGGCGCGCGAAGTGGTAGCCCTGGCCGTAGGTGCAGCCCAGCTCGAGCAGGCACTGGGCCTGCGCGGCCGTCTCGATGCCCTCGGCCACCACCTTCAGCCGGTACGCGTGGGCGAGGCGCACCACGGCCTCCGCGACCGCGTACGCGTCGGGGTCGGTGTCGACGGCCGCGACGAACGAGCGGTCCATCTTGAGGACGCTGACCGGCAGGGTGCGCAGGTAGTTGAGGGCCGCGTAGCCGGTGCCGAAGTCGTCGATCGAGATGCCGATGCCGCGGTCGCGGAGGGCGCTCAGGCGCGCGACGGTCTGCTCGTCGGGCTGCAGCACGACGCTCTCGGTGAGCTCCAGCACCAGGCGCTCGGCCGGGAAGCCGGTCTCGTCGAGGATGCCGCAGATGGTCTCGACGAGGCCGGGCTGGACGACCTGCCGGGCGGAGAGGTTGACGCTCAGCTTGACGGGCCACGCGGCGGCCTGGCGGCAGGCCTCGCGCAGCACCCATTCGCCGATCGGGATGACGGCGCCGGTCTCCTCGGCCAGCTCGATGAAGGCGCCCGGCAGCAGCAGGCCGCGCTCCGGGTGGTTCCAGCGCACGAGGGCCTCGACCGCGACGCAGCCGCCGTCGGCGAGGTCGACCACGGGCTGGAAGTGCACGACCAGCTCGTCGTTCTCGACGGCCCGCCACAGCTCGGCGTCGCGGGCGCGGGTGTCGAGGTCGGGGGTGTAGACGCGGTAGTGGCCGCGGCCGGCCCGCTTCGCCGCGTACATGGCCGCGTCGGCGTGCGCCAGCAGTTGCTCGGCGTCGGCCGTGCCCTCCTCGTGGAAGGCCACGCCGACGCTCGCCTCGACGTGCAGCAGCTGGTTGCCGAAGACGACCGGCGTGCGCAAGGCGTCGACCAGCCGCTCCGCGATGCCCTCGGCGGCGTCGCGGGACGGCAGGGCGGGCAGCACGACGGCGAACTCGTCGCCGCCCAGCCGGCCGGCGGTGTCGCCGGACCGGATCACCGCCCGCAGCGCCGCCGCGACGCCCTGCAGGACGGCGTCGCCGGCGTCGTGCCCGTACGCGTCGTTGATCGGTTTGAACCGGTCGAGGTCGATGAGCAGGACGGCGCCGTGCCGGCCGTCGCGCACCGGCTGCCGGGTCAGCTCGGTGAGGCTCTCGGTGATCAGCGCCCGGTTGGAGAGCCCGGTGAGCGGGTCGGTGACGGCCAGGCGGCGGTTCTCCCGCTGGGCGAACACCTGCCGGGCGATCACCAGGGCCGTGAGCACGACCACGCCGAGGATCATCCCGCCGAGCGGATAGAGCGACTGCTTGCGCGCGACGAAGGCCAGCAGCGCGTACGCGAAGACGATCGCGACGTACGGCAGCCAGCTGACCCGGCCCCGCCGCCCGCGCTCCTCCTGCGCCGTGGTGTTCCACGTCATGCGGCGGTGCACGGCGAGCAGGGAGAAGAAGCTGCCCGCCGCCCACAGCAGGAACGGCCAGTCGCCCGGCCCGAAGAAGATCCCGAACTGCACCAGCGCGATCGTGTACGTGCTGTCGGCGACCACCTTCAGCGCCATGGACGCGCCGAGCAGGCCCACCGCCGCCCCGGCCTCGGGGCGGCGCAGCAGCAGGGTGATCAGCGCGAAGACCAGCAGCAGGTCGAGCACCGGCACGGCGGTCGAGAAGAGGATCACGAACGGGTCCACGCCGGGGATCTCCAGCAGCGGGCCGATCTCCACGTACCAGAGGGCCATGCAGGCGCACGCCACCACGATCAGCGAGTCGATCAGCAGCTTGAGGCGGTCGGTGCGGTTGCGGCGCTCGGCGGGCAGGAGCAGCAGCCCGGCGACCACGAACGGGATCGCCACCGAGAACAGGTAGTCGGGCATGCTGGGGAAGCCGGGCTGCCGGCCCCCGAAGCGCACGGCCAGCGCCGCCAGGTGCCCCGCCAGCTGCAGGACGAAGGACACCTCCAGCAGCAGCCAGGCCCGGCGCTCCCGGCGGTCCAGGCCGCCGCGGCGGATCAGCCGGAGCCCCAGAACGGCCGTCAGGAGGGTGACCGGCAGCTGGGCCAGGTCGTTGAGCGCTTGCGCCTGGGCCTCGGTGCCCCAGCCGGTCACGGACTGCACGAGGATCAGGCCGAGCAGGGCACCTGTGCCCCACACAGCCGCCGTCAGCCACCGGGAGAGGTGCGTGCGCGCATCTGCCATACCCGCCTGTTCGGCATCGCGCCGTCCGGACTGCGCGACCGCCGGTTGCCGGCCGGGAGCAAAGGAGGCTCAGAGCGGGTCGAGCGTCACCTCCGACTCCGGGCTGCTCACGCAGGTCAGCACCCGGCCGTCCGCCGGGGGCGGGGTCACCCGGCCGCTGCGCAGGCGCATGACGCACTCCCCGCAGCTGCCGACCGTGCAGGAGAAGGGCATCGGCAGGCCCGCGGCGAGCCCGGCGTCGAGCAGCGTCTGCCCGGGCTCGACCACCACGGCGCCGAGGGAGCCCACGGTCATCTGCTGCGGCTCGGTGGTCGCCACCGCGGCGCCGGTGCTGAGGTAGCGCTCGCTGTGCACCCGCTCGTCCGGAACGCCCCGCTCGGTCAGCACGCCCTGGACCATGTCCGTCAGGGCGTCGGGCCCACAGATGTAGTAGTGCGCGCCGGGCATCGGCTGCAGTCCCGCGAGCCACCGGTGTACGCCTTCCGCGTCGAGCCGACCGTCCGTGCTGCTCACCACGTGGGTGACGGACAGCCGGCCGGGCCGGGAAAGGGCCAGCCGCTCCAGCTCGGCGCCGAAGATGATCTCGTCCTCGGTGCGGCTGGCGTGGAGCAGGGCGATCCGGCCGGTCGTCGCGGCACGGATCATGCTCATCATCGGGGTGATGCCGCTGCCCGCCGCGACGAGGACGAGCTGGTCCCCGGCCGGGTGGAAGGTGCCGGAGGGGCCCAGCACCGCCAGCCGGTCGCCGGCCCGCAGCGCCGTGTGCACGTGGCCGGAGAAGCGGCCGTCCGCCACGCGCTTCACGGTCACCTCCAGGCGGGTCGAGCCGGGCGCCGACGACGCCGAGTACGCGCGCCGCACCGGCCGGCCGCCGACGTCGGCGACGAGCGTGAAGTACTGGCCGGGCTTGAAGTCGAAGGGCCGGCCGTCCTCGAGGACGAGCGTGACCGTGCTCGGCGTCTCCCGGCGCACCTCGGTCAGGCGGACCTCGCGCCGCGGGTCGGGCAGGGCGGGCCCCGTCCGGGCGGCCGGCAGGGTGACGGCGTCGTAGCCCTCCTTGCGCAGCCCCGAGCGGTAGGCGCTGTTCATGGCCAGGCGCATCAGCCGGGACACGCCCGGAACGGCGAAGAGCTTCTTGACCACCGGCCGCGCCGATCCGATGGCGAGGTGCGTGCCGGCCATGGCCAGCAGGTCCGGTGCCGTGCCGGGCCCGAGGTGCGCGCCGGGATTCCACAGCCGGGCGCGGGCCACGGCGTCGTTCCCGGCCACCTCGGCGTGCTCGACATCGACGAGCAGGGCCAGGTGCGGCGGCAGCCCGCGCAGCGCCATGGTTGCCAGTAGCGCGGGATCGGCGGTGATGGCGGCCCGGCCGCGGATGTGCAGCACGCCGCTGCGCCCCGGGACCAGCGCCGCGAGCGACAGCCGATCGTCCTGCACGAGATTGTGCAGGGTGTCGGTGCGCTTGTTGCCCTTGCGGTCGGGGATGACGAGCGTGCGGCCGTCGAGGATCCGCGCCACCGTCCCCTGATCACCGCGCGGGCTGGTGTCGCTTCCCCCCTCGGTGTCCCAGGTGGAGAGCGCCAGGAAGGGCGCTGCCGCGAGGAAGCCGGCCACCCCCGGCGCCCGGAGTGGCCCGTCGCCCGCGACCTCCGCCGCCGGTGCGGCCCCGGCGGGTGGCTCCCACAGGCCGGCCCGGAGGACGGCCTGCGCGCAATGCACGTACGCCTCCTTGATCTGGACCGTCGTCCCGTCGGCCGAGCCGTTGACCCGCAGGACCTCGCCCACGCCGGGCAGCAGGAAGAAGAACGAGACCGGACCGGACACGTCGCCGGCGCCCGGAACGGACATGCGCGTGGGGGACAGCACCCGCGCGAAGCCCGGAGCGCCGCCGATGAACGTCGTCCGGCTCGTGCCGCCGGCGTCCCGGTAGCCGAAGGCGGCGACCGGGCTGCGGGCCAGGACGGTGCGGCAGCCGTCGTCGAGGAACGGGATCGTCTTGAGCATGATGACGGCGGCCGGACGGCCCACGACCGCCTCGACCCCGTCCCGCGACGTCACGTTGTTTTCCCAGTTCACTGCACTATTGTGAGTAATAGCTCAGGTCTTTGGCTACTCGCTTTTGCCCACCCCGGAGGGAGCCCGGATGCCCGCGGCCGATCGCCGTCTTCAGCCACGTCGCAAGCCTCGGCAGGTGCGCGCGGAGCTCACCCGCGAGCGGATCCTCACCGCGGCTGCTCACGTTTTCGCCGAGCACGGCTACGCCGCCGGCACCACCAACCGCATCGCCGAGCGCGCCCGCATCTCCATCGGCTCGCTCTACCAGTACTTCCCGAACAAGGACGCCATCCTCGCCGCCCTCCTCGTGCAGCACGTCGACCGCGGCGCGTGGGCGCAGGCGGACCGGGTCGACCTGTCCCCGGGCAGCCTGCGCGAGACCGTGCGAGCCCTGGTCCGCGACGCGATCGACCACCACCGCGACGACCCCCGGCTGCTGCGCATGATGATCGAGGAGGCCCCGCTCTCCCAGGAGCTGATGGACACCATCGCCCGCCACGAGAAGCTCCGCGTCGGTCAGGTGCGCGACCTGCTCGCCCGCCACCCGGACGTGCGCGTCCGCGACCTCGAGACGGCCGCCGGCCTCATCACCTTCACGGTCGAGATCAACACCCACCGCCTGATGGCCGACCCGCGCACCCCCACGCCCGCCACCTTCGAGAGCGAGCTGGTCGACATGGTCACCCGCTACCTACGCGGCGACGAGGGCGCCGAGGGCTGAGGCCTGGGTGCGCCAGTCGCGGGCGTTGGGGGTGGTGCCGGTCCAGCGCTGGCCGAGGCGGTTCAGCGTGTCGCGGTCGGTGGTCCAGATGCTGTCGGCCTGGGCGCGGGCGAAGGTGCGGTAGCTCGCCTGCCCGGTGACGTCGGCCAGGTCGAGCAGCTGGCGCATGAAGATGCCCTTGAATTCCTTGGCGTTGTCGTCGCAGGTGGCGGCGCCGGTGTCGCAGGACTCGGTGAGGATGCCGCCGGTGGTGAGGCGGGCGATCGCGGCGTCGGCGAGGGCGCGGGCGCGGGCCAGGACCGTGGTGCTGCCGGTGGCGCGGAAGAGCTCGACCGCCGCGCCGATGGCCAGACCCTGGTTGTACGTCCAGACCGTCCCGTTGTTGCTGGCGCACGAGCCGGTCAGGCCGTCGTTGACGAGGTTCGACGAGTTGATCATGCCGCTGGCGGTGTACCAGTTCCAGCCCGTCACGGCCCGGTCGAGCCACGTGGTGTCGCCCGCGATCCGGTTGTGCAGGCTGGCGGACAGGCGCACGGAGAGGCCGATCGTGACCGCGTTCTTGTACGTGCGCTCGCGGTCCCACCACACGCCCCCGCCGCAGGACGACGTGTCCCAGAAGCCGTGCACGTAGGTCGCGATGGTGACCGCTTCGTCGAGGTACCTCTGCTCGCCCGTCAGGTCGTACGCCTGGATCCAGGCCAGGCCCCACCAGGCCGCGTCGTCGATCGCCCGGCTGATGAAGTGGCCCTCGATCGCGTCGCTGCTCTTCACGCCCGCCGGGAAGGCGCCCTGGTTGACGGTGAACGTCCGGTCGACGATCCACCGGTAGTCGCTGCGCCCGGTGCGCTTCATCCAGGTCATCAGCGCGGTGACGGCGTCGGCGGAGTTCCACCAGCTCGACGGCCACCACGCGGTGTCCGGCTGGTACGCCCACATCAGCGCGTCGGCGGCCGCGGCGGCCCGGTCGCCCGCCGGGCGCGCCCAGGCCGTGCAGCTGCCGTTGGATCCGGTCACCGCCCGGCCGCACGCGCGCAGGGCTCCGCCGTACAGCAGCAGCTGGGGGTCCCGCGAGGCGAACAGGCCCGTGCGCGTGCCGGTGGTGCGGCCCTTCATCTCCCAGGTGGCGCCCTCGTCCCAGGACCGGTCCAGCCAGACCTCGTCGCCGGTCGCGCCGCCGGCGATGGTGGCCCACATCATGCCGCGCGCGTCGGCGTGCAGCGCGATCGTGCGCCCGCTGAGCGTCGTGGCGGGCACCGGCTGCGTGTCGCCGGTCGCGGGGGCGGCACCGTCGCAGGCCGCGTCGCACGCCTGCGGCCGGAACCAGTCGGTGCACTGCACACCGCCGGCGTCCCCGCAGGCCCGGAGCAGTCCCCGGCGGTGGTGTGCCGGGTCGGCGAGGTTCCACATGAGCGTGCGCGTGCCGGTCCACGTGCCCGGGATCGAGGCCTTGCCGAGCAGGCCCTCCCAGGTGGCGCCGCCGTCCCAGGAGCGGTCGAGCCACACCGAGTCGCCGGTCGTGCCGTTGTCGATGCTGGCCCACGCCATCACGTCGGCCTCGGACAGGTGCAGTGCGATGCGCCGGCCGTTCTGCACCTTGTCGGGCACGGGGAAGGTGTCCTGCTGCGCCCGGGACGGATCCAGGGTGTCGCACCTGAGCGAGCAGACGGCGGCTGCGGCGGCCGGGGCCGCGGACGCCGGGGGGACGGTGCCGCTCAGCAGGGCGGCGAGCAGGGGGATGAGAAATCGAAGCGTTCGCATGGGGGTGCTCCTTCGATCTGAGGTGAAGCTACGCCCTTAATCGAAAGATGACAATGTTTACCCGGAAAAAGCCTACCGTGGAGGTATGAATTACCTCTGGTACATCCCGAATCAGAACCGGCCCGGGCATCGGGGCGACGACGTCACCGACGACCACAACAGCCTGCACACCTTGACCACGCAGGCGCTCGCACTCGAGGAGCACGGCTGGGACGGTGCTCTGCTCGGCACCGGCTGGGGGCGGCCCGACACGTTCACCGTGGCGGCCGCCCTCGCCGCGCGTACCACGACGTTCCGGCCGTTGATCGCGATCCGGCCCGGATACTGGCAGCCGGCCCACTTCGCGTCGGCGGCGGCGACCCTGCAGCACCTGTCCGGCGGGCGGGTGCTGATCAACGTCGTGTCGGGGCAGGACAACCTCGCCGCGTACGGGGACAGCGAGGGCGATCAGGCGCACCGCTACGC
>NZ_JAUQWH010000279.1 GCF_030757795.1 Actinoplanes oryzae | reverse complement strand
ACAGGCAGCCCCCGCCGCCGCGCCCGTTTCCCGGACAATGACCAGCGGGGGCGCCCCGGCGGGACCCGGGGACAGGTGATCACGCAGGGTCAACGCCGGCGGCGGAGGGGCGGGCCGGGGCGTAGCGACGTCCCGGGCCCGTACTTGCCTTTCGGTCGATCTTGCCCGAGTATTTGCGGGCGCACTTCGCGTCACCCCGGTTCCCGAGGGGCGCCGGGATCCGCGCATCACCCCGCTCCGCACCGAACGGATGTGCATGTCCACAGAGGATCGTCAGCCGCCCGGACTGCGGGTCGGGGGCTGGGTGCCGCCCTACGCCGAGAGCGGCACGGTCTCGTACGGCGGCGTCTTCTCCGAGGCCACCGCCGAGGTCCCGCACGTGGTCGCGCCCGGCGCCGCCACCCGGCGGGACGGCCGGCGGCGGGTGCTGGTCGTCGCGAGCGCGGCGCTCGCGGTTCTCGGTGTGACCGGCGTGGCCGTGTACGAGACGGCCGGCACCACCGACGCCGCCACCGCACGCTTCGTGAACCTGCCCTCGGTGCCGACCGTGCCCGCGTTCCCCGTTCCCGGGCCGTCCGCCTCGGCGTCGGGTTCCGTGGCGCCCGGGGTTTCCGCGTCGGCTGCGGGCTCCACGCGTACCAAGGGAAAGAAGTCCGCCCCCGCGTCGCAGCCGGCGTCGGCGGCGCCCTCCGGCTCGGCCGCCGCCCCCGCCGTCACCTCGCCGGCCCCCGCGCCGGCGACCACGGCCCCCGCCGCCCCCGTCGTGCCGAGCGGCCCGTTCGTCGTCGGCGCGGCGATCTCGCTGCAGCCGGACGGCATGGACAGCTATCGCGTACGCCACCGCGACTACCGCGCCCGCGTCGACCGCATCGCCAAGCGGAACAGCGCCCTCGACCGCGCCGATTCCCGCTTCGTCGTGCGGGCCGGGCTCGCCGACGCGTCCTGCGTGTCGTTCGAGTCGTCGAACTATCCGGGCTACTTCCTGCGTCACCGCAACGGCGAGGTGTGGCTCGACCGGCAGGCAGGCGGCAGCCTCTACGCCGGCGACGCCACCTTCTGCGCCGAGGAGCGAGGCCCGGACACCGTGGTGCTGCGCTCGCACAACTATCCGTCGCGCTACCTCGCGGTGCGCCGCAACAAGCTGGACCTGAGCAGCCGGGCGACGGAGTTCACCGTACGATCCCCGCTGTGACCGCCGAGATCATCCAGCTGCTCGCCTCGCCGATCCACCGCTACGAGGGGCGGCCGGCGGACGGCCCGGCGCCGGCCCCGGCGGGCGAGCTCGTCCCGGCGGTACGCATCCGCGCCGGCCTGGGCATCGAAGGCGACCGCTACTACGCCAAGCCGGCCCACCGCGACGCGAGCATCACGATCATGTCGGCGTCGTCCCTCCCGCCGGGCGCCGGCCTCGTCCAGGCGCGCCGCAACATCCTCCTCGCCGGCGTCCCGGTCGACGACCTGATCGGCAAGGTCCTGACCCTCGACTCCGGCGACGGCCCGGTCCGGCTGCACCTGCGCCGCCGCGCCAACCCGTGCGCCTGGATGGACGTGGTGATCGGCCCGGGCCAGTTCAAGGCCATGCGCGGCAAGGGCGGGGCTCGCTGCGTGCCCCTCGACGACGGCCTCCTCCGGGTCGGCCCGGTCAAGGTCGCCATCACCGACGCCTGACGGTGCGGTCGACCTCGGCCAGGAGCTCACCGACCGCGAGGGAGCCGCGGGTCCAGGCAGCGATCGCCGTGACGTCGAGAACGAGCTGCGGCGGGCGGTCGCTCACGCGGCGCGAAGGCGGGCGAGCGCGGCGGCATTCGCGCCGGCGTCGCGCTCCGCGGCGCGGCGAGCCCGGGTGCGACGGGCGCGCTCGATGCGCCGCCGACCAGAACCGGGGTAGGTTCCTAGGATGGCTTAGGGCGTGTGCGTTTTCTCGCTCGTCGTGGGACGACGAGGCCCCGGCCACGACGAGCGTGACCGGGGCCTCGGGGGTGGAGCGGCGGCCGCTACTTGGCGGCGGAGAAGCGGGCGTACTTCTGGCGGAACTTCTCGACGCGGCCCGCGGTGTCGAGGAGGCGCTGCTTGCCGGTCCAGAAGGGGTGGCTGCCGGCCGAGATGTCGACGTCGAGGACCGGGTAGGTGTTGCCGTCCTCCCACTCGATCGTCTTGTCGCTCGTGGCCGTGGAGCGGGTGAGGAAGGCGTAGTCGGCGCTGCGGTCGCGGTAGACGACGTAGCCGTACGTGGGGTGGATACCTGTCTTCATGAGTGACCTCCTCGGTGATCCAGGGAGGTAAACGCCTGCCGCGGCGGGTTATTCCGCGGTCATGCGTACGGTCCAGCCGGTCTCGTCGCGGCTGGTGGTGACGTGGGTGCAGCTCTGGTGGGTGATCCAGAGGCCGCGGCCGGTGGTGCTGTCCGCGGGCGGCGGGAGCAGGCCGGCGTACGGGTCTCCGGGGCCCCGCCCGGCGTCGGTGACGGCCACGACGACGCGCGTGGCGCCCGCCCAGATGCGGACGTGGACGGGCGGGTGGCCGTACAGGAAGGCGTTGGTGACCGTCTCGTTGACCGCGATGATCAGGTCGTCGAGGGACTCGGGGGCCAGGCCGGCGCCGAGCTCACGGACGGCGCGGCGGGCCTCGGCGGGGGTGGCGTCGACGAGGGTGGCGGCGGGCGGGGCGGCCTGCAGCGGGTCGGGCGCGGCGGTGCGGTGCTCGCTGAGGAAGACCGGCGGTTGCGTGTACGCGCTGCTGGGCTCGTGCCGGTCGCCGGGCGCGGCGAAGCTGGGGTGGGTGCGGGCCACGTCGTCGAGGACGCCGGGCGGGGTGACACGGGCGTCGTACGGGCAGAGGCTCCACAGCGGGAAGCCGTCGAAGGCGTGGTTGATCGCCGCCTCGTAGCGGGCCCAGGAATGCCAGGTGGGCCCGGCCGTCGGCACCTCGCCGACGACGCGGATCTGGTCGACGCCGGTGGCGAGGTCGCGGCTGAGCAGGGCCTGGTAGGCGCGGATCGCGGCGGCGGGGCGGGCGTACGTGTCGCCGGCGGGCAGGAACTCGACGCCGGAGCTGGGCGGGAGGACGTCGCGCAGCAGGGCGGTGGTGCGGTTGCCGCAGGCGACGTAGGTGGGTTCGCCCGCGACCGGGCCGCCGGCCAGGAAGGGGACGACGACGTCGAGCAGTTCGGCGTCCGAGTGGTAGCGGACGGCCTCGTGGAAGTAGCCCGGCCGGTCGGCTGCGGCCCCGGACCTCACGGCGACACGTCCCGGTGCGGCCGCGCTCTCGCCCGGGGCAGTGGCATCCCGCGATGCTATGCCCCGGATGGTGACGGCGCCATCACTCGACCGGGTTACCCGCCGTGTGAGCGGCGGTGAGGTCGTGCGGGTCACCCGCCGTGCGGGTGGTGGCGGGGCTCGCGCGGTTACTGGCCGAGCAGCCAGCCGTGCGGGGCGGCGAGCTTGCGGGCGGCGGCGGGGCCCCAGGACTCCTGGGCGTAGCGGTGCAGGCGCGGCTTGTTCTCGAGCAGGGGACGGACCGCCTTCCAGGCGGCCGCGAGGCCGTCCGGGCGGGTGAAGAGGGACCGGTCGCCCTCCAGGACGTCGTGCAGGAGCCGGGCGTACGGGGGCAGGGGCTCGGCCTCGGGCAGGGTGGCCAAGGGCAGCTGCACGGTGGCGGGGTCGACGTCCAGGGCCACGCCGGGCTTCTTCGCGAGCAGTCCGATGCTGATCTCGCCGTCGCCGGACAGCGAGAAGCTCAGGACGTTCGCGTGGTCGGGCAGCCCCGCGAAGGGCCCGGCGGGCTTGCGCAGGACGATGCTCACCCGCTGGGCGCTGCCGGCCATCCGCTTCCCGGTACGCAGCAGGAACGGCACGCCCCGCCAGCGCGGGTTGTCGATCCAGAGGCGCGCCGCGACGAACGTGTCGGTGCGGGAGCGCTTCCTGATCCCCTCGACGTCGTGGTAGCCCGCGAACTGCCCGAGCACCACCTCGGCGGGGTCGAGCGGGCGGAACGCCTTGATGACCTTCTCGCGGGCGTTCTGCAGGCCGGCGGCGTCGAGGGCGGCGGGCGGTTCCATGGCCACCTCGGCGGCGACCTGGAAGAGGTGGGTGACGAGCATGTCGAGGGTGGCGCCGGTGGCGTCGTAGAAGCCGGCCCGGTCGTCGATGCCCAGGTCCTCGGGCACGTCGATCTGCACGCTGTCGATGTGGGTGCGGTCCCAGGCGGCGGCGAACAGCTCGTTGGCGAAGCGCAGCACGTGCAGGTTCTGCGTCGCCTCCTTGCCGAGGAAGTGGTCGATCCGGTAGACCTGCGACTCGTCGAGGACCCGGTGGACCGTACGGTCGAGGGCCTTGAAGTCGTCCGGCGAGGTGCCGAAGGGCTTCTCGTAGACGACGCGGGCGCCCTCGGCGAGCCCGTGCGTGCCGAGCGCCTCGGTCAGCCCGGCGAAGGTGGCCGGCGGCACGGCGAAGTAGTGCACCAGCTGGGCGTCCTCGCCGACCCGCTCGCGGGCCTCGTGGATGACGTCGAGCAGGCTGCCGGGGGAGTCGGTGCCGAAGCCGCCGCCGGCGAAGAGCACCCGGTCGGCGAAGCCGGCCCACTGCTTGCCCTGCGGCCGGGGCCCGAACTCGGTCAGCACGTCGTGCACGTGCTTGCGGAAGTCCTCGTGGGCCACGTCGCCGCGGCCGTTGCCGACGAGCACCCAGTCGTCCGGGAGCAGCCCCTCGGTCCAGAGGGTGTAGAAGGCCGGCAGCACCATCCGGCGCGCCAGGTCGCCTGTGGCTCCGAAGAGCACGAACACGGTCTTGTCCAACGCCATGCCCCGCATATGACCACTCGCCGCGCGTTCAACCCTCCCTCCGGCGCGGTGTGTCGCGCCAGACAGTCGCCGTCCGCGCGCCGGTCCCTGCCCGCGCCGCGACGGGCGGCCGGGTGCTCACCGCGCGTCTTCTCGGTCCCTGCCGCCGCATAGCCCGAGGGCGGCGCTGCAGCGGACGATCGCTGCTGACGGCCGGCTGTGCCGCCGCCTCCTCCGTCGTTCCGGGCGTCCGGCGGGTTCGGCGGGACGAAACCGGTCAACGGCCGGGACCCGCCGGAAATTTAAGGAAATTAGTCCGTTCGAAATTGAACCCTCCGAATGTGGGGGCAATTTTGAACCCCGCGTGCGCCGGTTCCCGTACCGATCCGCGACAACGACGTTCAGCGACGACTTGGAGTGGTGATGAGACTGCGTCAGCGACGGGGTACCGGCGTCAACCGCAAGGCGATCGGCGCCGCAGTCTTCGCCGGGGTGCTGGTGGTGGGCGGGGTGACCGGTCTGCAACTGGCGTCGGCGGGGGAGCAGGCCGAGGCCGCGAAGCAGATCATCGTGGTGGACGGGTCGAGCTTCGACGTGGCCGGCTGCGAGGCGCTGGAAATCAATGCCGGTGCCGTTGTCTGTGACGGCGAAGAATTGCAGCCCGAGCAGGAGGTCGGCGCCGCGGAGGCCGCCGCCGCGTCGGCGCTGGCCCTCGAGGAGGCGTGCGACCAGTTCGCCGTGGACCAGGCCGCCGCCGATGCCGAGGCCGCCGGCGAGGAGGCCGGGGCCGAGGAAGGTGCCGCCGAGGAAGGCGCTGCCGAGGAGGGTGCCGCCGAGGAGGCGCCGCTCAGCAAGAAGGCCAAGAAGGCGATCGCGAAGAAGTACGCCGGCAAGATCGCCGAGCAGGCCGCCGAGGAGGGTGCCGCTGAGGAGGGCGCTGCCGAGGAGGGCGCCGGCGCCGAGGACGCTGCGGGTGAGGAAGGTGCCGAGGAGGGTGCCGCCGCCGAGGACCAGGCCGTGGTCGACGCCCGCGAGGCGCTGCTCACCGCGTGCCTGACGCTGGCCGACGCCAAGGTCGCCGCGGGCGACGCCGCCGGTGACGACGCTGGTGCCGGCGAGGAGGCCGGTGCGGGCGAGGACGCGGGCGCGGGCGCGGGCGAGGAGGCCGGTGCCGGCGAGAACGCGGGCGCGGGCGACGAGGCGGGCGCCGGTGACGAGGCCGGTGCGGAGGAGTCCGCGGCCCCGGCCAAGAAGTAGCACACCAGGGGTACGGACGTGGCGCGGTTCCGGGTGGGGGCCGCGCCACTCGCCTGTCCGTAGGAGAAGAAGCCGGGACCGGCAGAAGAAGCAGAAGAGGCCGGGACCGGGAGCGGCCGGGGTCAGAAGCGCCCGGCCGGGGCGCGGACGCCGTCCGCGGTGGGCTTCCAGTCGGCGCTGTCCCGCGAGTCGGCCACCAGGCCGGTCGCCCCGAGCACGGCGACAAGGACGAAGAAGACGAGCAGTACGAGTTCCATGACGGTCACACCCTGTCCAGCCGTTGAATGAGCCGGTGCGCACCGGGTTGCTTGTCTCCAGTCTGGACCCGGCGCCCGAGGCGGGACAGTGGCAGAGATGCCATACCTGCTCGAAATCCTGCCACCACCGGCGTACGCTGGCCGCATGTTGCGCAGCGTCGCGGTCATCGCCCTGCACGAGGTGTCCGTCTTCGAGCTCGGCGTCTTCTCCGAGCTGTTCGG
>NZ_JAUQWH010000278.1 GCF_030757795.1 Actinoplanes oryzae | reverse complement strand
CTCGGCGGCCGCCGGCGCCCGCCTGATCCACATCTCCACGGACGCCGTCCACGCCGGCCGCGACACCCCCTACGCCGACGACGAGCCGCCGTCGCCGGTCTACGCGTACGGTGCCGCCAAGGCCGCGGCCGAGACGGCGGTCCGCGCGATCGACCCGGCCGCCGCCCTGGTCCGCACCTCGCTGATCATCGGCGACGCCCGCAGCAAGCAGGTCACCATGGCCCTGGAGCTGGCCCGCGGCACCCGCGAGGGTTTCCTCCTCGCCGACGAGATCCGCCGCCCGATCGACGCCACCGACCTGGCCGCCGCCGTCCTCGAGCTGTCCGCCACCGATCACGCGGGCCCCATCAACATCGCCGGCCCGCACGACATCTCCCGCGCCGACCTGGGCCGAGCCGTCGCCGCCGCCCACGGCCTCGACCCGGCCGCCATCCCGGTCCGCACCACCGCCGGCAGTGGCCTCGGCCCCCCGTCCCGGCATCCTCCGCCTCGACAGCACCCGCGCCACCAAGCTGCTGACCACCCGCCTCCGCCCGGTCGCCGAAGTCCTCGCCGGCCGTCACGATGGGTGAATTCCTGGACGCGACCCTGGCCCGGGTCCCGGGCGGCTTCGACTTCGCCGAGCCGTTGCGGCTGCTGTTCGCGTGGGTCGAGACGCAGGGGCGCGTGGTGACGGGCGACGACGGAAATCTGTACGGCTTGCTCTCCCGTGATGCGAACGTCGGCACCGCCGTGGAGCTTCGCGGCTACACCTCGGACGAGACCGCGTCCTACGTGAGCGCCTGGTTCGGGGACGTGGCCGGTGCTCCGGCCGCACGGCTGTGGCCGTTCGCGCAGACCGGCGGGGACGGCTCGATGGCGGCGCTGTGGCTGGACGACGAGCGGCACACCCGCATCGTCCACCTGGGATCCGGGAGCGGATCGCTGCTGACGTGCGTGCTCGCCGGGAGCGCCCTCGACTTCCTGCGGCTGCTGGCGATCGGCTATCCGGAGATCTGCGTCAACGAGGAGTTCGCCGACCCGCCGCGGCCCTGGGACGACGACGGCGACACGGTCAACGCCCCCTATCGCGACTGGGTGCAGCGGACCTTCGGCGTCACCGTCCCGGCGACCGCGCTCGAGATCGTGCCGGAGCCGGCGGAGATGGGGGACGAGAACACCCGTGATCCCTTCTGCCGCTGGGTCGGCGAGCTGCAGGCGACGAGGTGGCCGGATCGTCAGCCGTGACCCACGCGGCATGACGAGGGGATGCTGGGACGGCCTTCCCCTCGTCGAGCGGCTGGCTGATCAGGTGGGAGAACGGGCTGCTGGTCAAGCCGGCGGACTGATCAGGTCGGTGGCGTGGCGCCCGGCGGCGAGCAGGGCGGGGTCCGGGTCGGCTTCCCAGGCCTCGACCGCCGCGTCCGCGAACTTGATGGCGTGCGCGTCGCCCGAGTCCGCGGCCCGGTCGAGCACGGACGCCGCGTCCCCCGCCGGCACGTGCACGTGCTGCGGCTCGGCGGGGGAGTAGGCCGCCGTCACCGCGGCGCAGGCGGCCCAGGCCGCCTCGAGGCTCGGGGCGTGCAGCGCCGCGGGGAGGGCGGGCAGCGTACGCAGCACAGCCGCCGGGGCGGTCGCCGCGTGCACCATCATGACCGGGTTGCCGTACCCGTAGCGGGTGTGGCGGCGGACGGCGGCCGCGACGACGGCAGCCAGCCTGCCCCGCACCTCGCCGTCGCCGGGGATGGCGCCGGCCGTGGCGGGCCAGCCGGGCAGGTCCGCGAGCTGGGCGAGCCGGTTGCGGATGCCGAAGCGCTGGTCCGGGACAGCCGGTACGGCGTCCAGCGCGGCCCGCGGGTCCCGGCGGGCGTAGGGCCCGTGGCCGGCCGGGGCGAGCGGCTGCCAGCGGGCGGCCCAGTAGGCGAGGCCCTGGCCCAGCTCGGCGACCCGGGGAGCGGTCTCCTCGGCGAGCAGGGCGCGGACGGCGTGACCGACCCGGATCACCCCGTGCGTGGCGCCGGCGGCGATGCCGGGGAGCAGGCGGGGCCACCACAGCGCGAGCACGTCGCGCCAGGGGGCCTCGGCCGTCTCCCGGTCGAAGTACGCGATCCAGTCCCCGGTGCGCACCGGGTCCCCGAGCGGGTCGCGCCACTCGTCGCGGGCGATCGGCGCGATGCCCCGGGGAACGTCCGTCAGCAGGTCGCGATAGCCGTCGATCCAGCGGGGCACGAGGTCCTCGCGCCCGTGGCGGGTCAGCGCCTCGGCGGCCATGGGGGCGTGGTTGGACAGCCAGCCGTTGCGCTCGGGGCCGGTGCGCCGCAGGGTGACAAGCACGTCGTCGTAGCTCATTCTCCGACTGTGCGACCTCACCTCGACGTGAGGTCAAGCCTCATCGCGGGGTCGGAGGTGCGCCGGAAGCCGAGCGACTCGTAGAGCCCCAGGCCCTCGGGCGAGGCGCGCAGGTCGATCTTCGTCACGCCCCGGGCGGCGTACCACTGGAGCAGGCCCTCCATGCAGGCGCGGGAGTAGCCGCGGCGGCGGTACTCGGGATGGGTGGCGACGCTGTAGACGTACCCGACGAGGCCCGAAGGGTTGCGCGGACCCGGCAGCCGCTCGTCGACCGCGCCCACGACGGAGGCCGCGAGCCCCGGGCCGTCGGGGGCGTCCACCACGAAGGCGGCCAGCGAGTCGCCGCCGAGCCGGCTGCGCAACCGGTCGGCGCCGGCGCTCTGCCAGGGGCCGTCGGTGACGGGGTCGCCCATGGAGGAGAGCAGGACGGCACGGAGGCGCATCAGTTCGTCGGCGTCGGCGGCGTGGGCCAGGCGGGCAATCATGGTTGCACAATATCTGTGCACAAGTATTGTGCATAGCCATGGAAGTGCATCTCTCCGGGAAGCAGATCCGGGTGCTGGCGCACCCGCTGCGGGCCCGGCTGCTCGGGGCGCTGCGCCTGGCCGGGCCCGCCACGGCCACCAAGCTCGCCGGGCGGCTCGGCACGAACACCGGCGCCACCAGCTACCACCTGCGGCAACTCGCCGAGGTGGGGCTGGTCGCGGAGGACGACACGCCCGGGCGCGGCCGGGAGCGCTGGTGGCGTGCCGCGCACGAGTCGAGCAGCTGGGACAACGACGACTTCGCCGGCGACCCGGACGCCCGGGCCGCCGCCGAGTGGATGCAGAACTTCTGGCTGCACCGCTTCACCGAGCAGGCCGAGGCGTGGCACCGCAACCAGGGCAACGACTCGAAGGAGTGGCGGGCCGCCGCGAGCTTCTCCGACTACTGGCTGGAGCTGAGCGCCGAGCAGCTGGACGCGCTGACGTCGGAGATCGACGCGGTGATCGAGCGCTATCGCTCCCTGCCCGCCCAGGCGGACGCCCGCAAGGTCAACTACTACGTGTACGGCTTCCCGCGGCAGGCGGACGGCTCATGACCGCCCAGCAGGCGCGCCGGCGCTTCCTCGTGCTGACCGCGCTGCGGTGGCTGCCCGTCGGCCTGATGATCCCGGTCGGCGTACTGCTGCCCCTCGAACGCGGCCTGACCCTGGCGCAGTGGGGCTCGGCCGCGGCCGTGCAGGGCCTGATCGTGCTCTTCCTGGAGTTGCCGACCGGCGGACTCGCCGACGCCATCGGCCGCCGCCCGGTGCTGCTCCTCGCCGGCGTCATCGACATCGTGGCGCTCGGCCTGCTGACGTTCGCCGACTCGGTGCTGATCTTCACCCTCTACTTCGTTCTGCAGGGCTTCTATCGCGCGCTGGACAGCGGGCCGCTCGACGCCTGGTACGTCGACCACGCCCTCGCCGCCGACCCCGGCGCCGACATCGAGACCGGCCTCGCACACAGCGGCACGGTGCTCGGCGTCGCCATCGGGGCGGGCGCCCTGATCACCGGCGGACTGGTCGCCTTCGGGCCGCTGGGGCTGACGTTGCCGGTCTACGGCGCGCTGCTGTGCCAGCTGGTCGCCGTCGTCGCCGTCGGAGTGCTGGTGACGGAGGATCGTCCGGCTCGCGGGGTGGTCGCGCTGCTGGCGTCCGTACGCGGGGTGCCCGCGGCCGTCGCCGGCGCGCTCGGCCTGCTCCGCCGATCCCGGATCATCGTCGCCCTGATCGCGGTCGAGCTCTTCTGGGGCTTCGGGATGGTCGCCTTCGAGAGCCTGACCCCGGTCCGGCTCGCCGACGTGCTCGGCGACGCCGACCGCGCGTCCGCCCTGATGGGACCCATCGGCTCGGTCGGGTGGCTCGCCTCGGCGGCCGGGGCGGCGCTCATCCCCTTCCTGGTACGCCGCATCGGGGCCCCGTGGACCGGCTTCACGCTGCGGCTGGCCCAGGGGGTGACGGTGGCGGGGATGGCGCTCTTCGCGGGGCCGGTGGGCGTGGTCGCGTCGTACCTGGTCTGCTATGCCGTGCACGGCGCCTCCTCGCCCGTACACATGGGACTGTTGCACCGCCAGGTCGAGGGACCCTATCGGGCAAGCCTGCTCTCCCTGAACTCCATGGTGGCCATGCCGGCCGGCTCGGTGGGCATGATCGTGCTCACGGCGATCGCCTCCGGGGCCTCCCTGGTGACCGCGCTGGCCGTCGGGGCGGTCGTGCTGGCCGTCGCCGCTCCTCTTTACCTGGTCGCGAGGCGTCCTCGGTTTGCGGCCGAGCCCCAGGGGGGTATCAGCACCTCAGTGCTCTCACCCCCCTGATGGAGGCCCTCATGCTCGCGATCGCCGCGGCAGTCGTTTTCGGCATCTACCTGCTGCTCGACCTGTTCGACGTGCAGACCAGCGACCTCTTCAACTTCCCGACGTTCGCGTCCCTCGGGCTGCTGCTGCTCTCGCTCTACCTGGCCGGCGTGGGCAGCGGCCCGCGGGCCGGCTCGGGCGGCGGCAGCGGCCGCCGGTTCTACGGCCGTCGCCCCGGCCGCGGCTGACAGTCCCGCCCTCGGCCCGCTCTTTTGGTGCATTTCCGGCACCGGAGGGCGGGCCGGTACTGTTTCTGCCGATGGAAACCGACGGACTCTTCACGCTGGGAACCTCGGAGCCGCCGGCCGCTGTGCCGCCCGCGGGCTCCGAGGTTCCGCGCTACTCCGTCGACTCGCCGCTGCCCGTCCGCATGCGCCCGGCCGGCCTCGACGAGCTGGTCGGCCAGCAGCACCTGCTCGCCCCCGGCGCGCCGCTGCGGCAGCTGGTCACCGGCAGCAGCCCGATGTCGGTCATCCTCTGGGGGCCGCCGGGCACCGGCAAGACCACGATCGCGCACCTGGTCGCCGGGGCGACCGACCGCAAGTTCGTGTCCATGTCCGCGCTCACCGCGGGCGTCAAGGACGTGCGCGCGGTCATCGACACGGCCCGTCACGAGCGGCGCCGGGGCGGGCCGCCGACCGTGCTGTTCATCGACGAGGTGCACCGCTTCAGCAAGACCCAGCAGGACTCGCTGCTCGCCGCCGTCGAGGACCGCACGGTGACGCTGCTCGCGGCGACCACCGAGAACCCGTACTTCTCGGTCATCTCGCCCCTGCTCTCCCGCTGCGTGCTGCTCACCCTGCACTCGCTCGGCGAGGACGACGTCCGGGGCCTGCTGCGCCGCGCGATCACCGACGAGCGCGGCCTGGGCGGGGCGGTCACCCTGACTGCCGAGGCCGAGGACCATCTCGTACGGCTCGCAGCCGGCGACGTCCGCAAAGCCCTCACGGCGCTCGAGGCGGCAGCGGGGTCGGCGCGGGCCCAGGGCGTCACCGAGATCGACCTCGCCACCGCCGAGAAGGCCGTCGACGTGGCCGCCGTGCGCTACGACCGCGACGGCGACGCGCACTACGACATCGTCAGCGCCTTCATCAAGAGCATGCGCGGCTCCGACCCCGACGCCGCCATGCACTACCTGGCCCGCATGCTCGTCGCCGGCGAGGACCCCCGGTTCATCGCGCGCCGCATCGTCATCTTCGCCAGCGAGGACGTCGGCATGGCGGACCCGCAGGCGCTGCTCGTGGCCACCGCCGCCGCGCAGGCCGTGCAGAACGTGGGTCTGCCGGAGGCCGGCCTCAACCTCGCCCAGGCCGTCATCCACCTCGCCACGGCGCCCAAGTCCAACTCGGCGACCACCGCCCTGTCCGCCGCGATGGCCGACGTCCGCGCCGGCCGTGGCGGCCCGGTCCCGCCCCACCTGCGCGACGCGCACTATCAGGGCAGCAAGGGCCTCGGCCACGGGCGCGGATACCGCTATCCCCACGACGACCCCAAGGGTGTTGTGAGGCAGCAGTACGTGCCGGATGATCTGACCGGCGCGGAGTACTACCGTCCTACCGAGCACGGGGCCGAGCGCGCGCTGGCGGAGCGCTTGCCTCGCTTGCGCAAGATTGTCCGGGGCGCAGCGTTCGCGGGGGGTGCTGCTTCCTCCGGAGGTGCCCCTCCTTCCCAGGGCGCTGCTTCTTCCGGGGTCGGTGCTTCTTCCGGGGGTGCTGCTTCTTCCGGGGGCGCCGGCGGTTCGGCTTCGTCGGCTCGGCGGGCGGCCTCCTCGCGAGACGCCGGCGGTGCGGGGGGAGTAGCTTCGTCGGCTGGCAGCTCCGGTGGGGCGGGTTCGTCCGCCGAGCCGGGGTCTTCCGGCGGGGCGGGCTCGTCCGCTGGGACAGGCTCTTCCGGCGGGGCAGGCTCTTCCGCCGGGGCGGGGGCCACCGGCGGGGCGGGCCGGAGCACGGAGA
>NZ_JAUQWH010000277.1 GCF_030757795.1 Actinoplanes oryzae | reverse complement strand
GCCGAGGCGGGCGAGCTCGACCCGCCGCAGCGCAAGATGCTGGACGTCATCGCCCGCAACACCCGCCGGCTGCGCGAGCTCATCGAGGACATGCTCACGCTTTCCAAGATCGAATCAGGCTCCTTCCGTACGTCCCGCAGCCCCGTCGATCTCGTCACGCTCACCGATCAGGCGCTCGCCGCCGTCGCCCCCGCCGCGGCCAAGGCCGGCGTGACCCTGTGCCGGGAGGTCGACGCGTCGCTCGAGCTGACCGCCGACACCGAGCAGCTGGATCGCGTACTCATGAATCTGCTCTCCAACGCGGTGAAGTTCACCCCCGCCGGCGGCACGGTCACGGTCTCCGCCCGGCGCGAGGGCGACGAGGTGCACCTGGCCGTCGCGGACACCGGCATGGGCATCCCGCCCACCGAGCAGGAGCAGCTCTTCGCCCGCTTCTTCCGCGCCAGCAACGCGATCCATCAGGCCATCCCGGGTACGGGCCTGGGGCTCGCCATCGTGCGCACCATCGTGGACAACCACCACGGCCGCATCGCCGTCGAGTCCACCGAGGGCGAGGGCACGACCGTCCGCATCGAATTACCGGTCCGGTGAGAAGGCGGACAGCAGCTGCAGCTTCTCGTGGCTCTCCGTGCCGGGCGTGGCGGTGAAGACGACGAGCAGGTGGGACTGGTTCGGATCGAGCAGGGCCTGGCAGGCGAGGTCGAGCAGGCCCAGCTCGGGGTGCAGGACGCGCTTGCCCTCGTCGAAGCGCACGCCGATCTCGCCCGCGTCCCAGTAGGAGCGGAACTCCTCGTTGCCGTCGAGCAACCGGACCAGCTGGGCGGCCTTCGAGGCCGGGCCGCGGCGCACGAGCACGTCGCGCAGGCCGGCGGTGAACGCGCGGGAGTGGTGGTCGTGGTCCTCGGCCGGGTAGCGCGCGCGAACCGAAGGGTCGGTGAACCAGCGGTAGCCCAGGCTCCGCGCGGGCCCGGTGTAGCGGGTGGCGTCGCCGTTGAGCGCGGCGCACATCGGGGTCTGGCGCAGCGTCTCGCCCAGCTCGGTGACGATCTCGGCCGGGCTGTCCCCGAGCCGGTCGAAGATGCGCAGCAGGCCCGGGCTGATGTGGTCGCCCGACACGCCCCGCAGCGGCGGGTGGTGCCCGGCCAGCCGGAACAGGTGGTCCCGCTCGTCCAGGGAGAGGTGCAGGCCCTGCGCGATCGAGGCGATCATCTGCTCGGACGGGTGCGGACCGCGCTCGCGCTCGAGCCGGCTGTAGTAGTCGGCGGAGATGTGGCACAGCGCGGCGACCTCCTCGCGGCGCAGCCCGGACGTGCGGCGGCGCTGCCCGCGCGGCAGCCCGACGTCCTCGGGTTGCAGGGCCTCGCGGCGGCGGCGCAGGAAGAGGGCGAGCCCGGGGCGATCGATCACCCGTTCGTTCTATCAGCGCCGGGGACGGCGTAGCCACGGATCGTCAGGCCGTGGATACCGCCGCGGCACCCGGGCAGCCTGAGGACATGACAAACTTTTCCGGAAAGCTCGCCGTCGTCACCGGTGCCAGCGACGGCATGGGCGTGCACATCGCCCGGCGGCTCGCGGCGGCGGGGGCCGAGGTCATCATGCCCGTCCGCAACCGGCGCAAGGGTGAGGCGGCGATCGCCTCGATCCGGCAGCAGCAGCCCGGAGCCGCCCTGTCGCTGCGCGATCTCGACCTGTCGTCGCTCGAGTCGGTCGCCGCGCTCGGCGAGACGCTGCGCGCCGAGGGCCGCCCGATCCACCTGCTCGTCAACAACGCCGGCGTGATGACCCCGCCCGACCGGCAGACCACCGCCGACGGCTTCGAGCTGCAGTTCGGCAGCAACCACCTCGGGCACTTCGCCCTCGTCGCCCACCTGCTGCCCCTGCTGCGCGCCGGGCGGGGCCACGTCACCTCCCAGATCAGCGTCGCCGCCAACTCCGGCGCCATCAACTGGGACGACCTCAACTGGGAGAAGTCCTACAACGGCGGGCGCGCCTACAGCCAGTCGAAGATCGCCTTCGGCCTCTTCGGGCTGGAGCTCGACCGGCGCAGCAACGCCGGCGCCTGGGGCATCACCAGCAACATCTGCCACCCCGGCGTCGCGCCGACCAGCCTGCTGGCCGCGCGCCCCGAGGTCGGCCGGGCCAAGGACACCCCTCAGGTGCGGCTGATCCGCTTCCTGAGCCGGCACAACATTCTGCTCGGCACCCCGGAGACCGCCGCCGGCCCGGCCCTGCTCGCGGCCACCTCGCCCGGCGGGCTCTTCTTCGGCCCGGCCGGCCCCGGCCACCTCGGTGGCGCCCCGGCCGAGCAGAAGCTCTACTCCCGCCTGCGCAGCACCGACGACGCCGCCCGCAGCTGGGCCGTCTCCGAGCAGCTCACCGGCGTCACGTTCCCGGCGGTGACTACGCTGGCCCGGTGACCCCGGATCTCGACGCCTGGGACGCCTGGGAGCCGCCGCTGGTCGCGGCCCGGCTCGCCGGCGTGGGCGTGCCCTGGTGCGTGGCGGGCGGCTGGGCGATCGACCTCTTCCTCGGCGAGCGGACCCGGCCGCACGACGACCTCGACCTGGCCGTCCCCGCCGCGTCGTTCCCGGCGGTCGCCGCCCGCTTCCCCGACCTCGAGTTCCACGTCGCCGGCGACGGCCAGGTGGAGCCGGTCACCCCGGCGGCGCTCGCCCGGCACTACCAGACATGGGCGCTCGACCCGGCGGCCGGGGTGTGGCGCTTCGACGTGCTGCGCGAGCCGTCCGACGGCGGCGTGTGGGTCGCGCGACGGGACGCGCGACTGCGGCGGCCGTACGGGGAACTGATCTGTTTCGACCGCGACGGGATCCCCTACCTCAGCCCCGAGGTGAACCTGTTCTTCAAGGCCGCGCTCGGCCGGGAGAAGGACCGGGCGGACTACGAGCGGGTGGAGCCGCTGCTGACCGGTGCGCAGCGGGCCTGGCTCGACGCGGCGCTGTCGTGACCGCGGTCGACGCCTTCCGGGAGCTGCTGCGGATTCCGGCCGTGGCCGGCGACGACGCGTTGCTGGACGAGTTGCTCGGCGCGCTGCGGCGGCGCTATCCGCTGCTGCACGAGCGGCTGGAGCTGACCCGGGTCGGGAGCCACGGGCTGCTGTTCCGGTGGGCCGGCGCGTCGGCCGAGGGGCCCGTGGTGCTCATGGCGCACCTCGACGTCGTGCCCGCGGAGGGCGACTGGACGCATCCGCCGTTCGGGGGCGACGTGGTGGACGGCGTCGTCTGGGGACGCGGGACGCTCGACTGCAAGGGCAGCCTGGCCGCCCTCTGCCAGGCCGTCGAGGACCTGCTCGCCCGCGGGGTGACGCCGGCGCGGGACGTGTGGCTGTCGTTCGGGTGCGACGAGGAGGTCGCGGGGGAGTCGGCCGGGCTGGCCGTGCGGGAGCTGACCCGGCGCGGCGTACGCCCGTGGTTCGTCCTCGACGAGGGCGGGGCGGTCGCGCACGACGCCTTCCCGGGCGTCGGGGTGCCGATGGCCGTCATCGGCGTCACCGAGAAGGGCATGACCTCGCTGGAGCTGCGGGTCGACGGCCGGGGCGGCCACGCGGCGACCCCGGCGCGCCACGGTCCGACGGCCCGGCTGGCCCGCGCGATCACCCGGCTCGACCGGGCCCCGATGCCCGCCGCGGTCCCGGACGCCACGGTCGAGCTGCTGCGGCGGGCGGCCCGGCACGCCAGGGGCCCGATCCGGTACGCCCTCGCGGCCGGTGTGCGCAGCCGGCCCCTGCTGGCCCGCCTGCTCCCGGCGGCCGGCCCCGAGGCGGCGGCCATGGTCCGCAGCACCATCGCCGTCACGACCCTGCGGGCCTCGCCGTCCCTCAACGTCGTCGCCTCGACCGCCACCGCCGGCGTCAACATCCGGGTCCTCGTGGGTGACACCGTGGCGGGTGTCGTCGCCCACGTGCGCAAGGTCATCGCGGACGACCGGGTCCACGTCCGGGTCCTCGAACAGGCCGAGCCGTCGCCGTCCGCCCCGCTCGACGAGGCGTTCGAGCTGCTGGAGCGTACGGTCACCGCGCACTTCCCGGCCGCCGTCACCAGCCCGTACGTGACGATGGCCGCCACCGACGCCCGCCACTTCACCGCGATCTGCCCGCGCGTCTACCGCTTCACGCCCTTCGAGATGACCCGGCAGCAACGCGAGGCCATCCACGGGGCCGACGAGCACGTCAGCGTCGCGGGCTTCCACACGGCGATCGCCTGGTACGCGACCCTGATCTCCGACCTCCCCTGATCACATCGGTCCGCGGTGATCGGGCGGGCGCCGGGCGCGGCCGGCGAGGGTGGATCTCGGAAGGAGACCTCATGATCACGGCACTCAACCGGCTGGTCGACCTCGTCGAGGAGCACCTGACGGGGGACTTCGACGTCCAGGCGGCGGCCCGGGAGCTCGGCACCACCGAGCACCACCTGCGGCGGATGTTCTCGTCGCTGGCCGGCATGCCGCTGTCGGAGTACGTGCGCCGGCGCCGCATGACCGTCGCGGCCGCCGACGTCGTCCGCGGCGAGCAGGACCTGCTGAGCATCGCCGTCCGGCACGGTTACGGCTCGGCCGAGGCGTTCGGCCGGGCGTTCCGGGCGGTGCACGGCGCCGGCCCGGGCGAGGTGCGCCGCGACGGAGGCCCCCTCCGGACCCAACCACACCTCAGGTTCCGCCTGACCGTCGAAGGGAGCGACCGCATGGACACCCGCATCGTCGACCACCCCGCGTTCCGCCTCGTGGGGCACGCCGCCCGCGTACCGCTGATCCACCAGGGGGTCAACCCGCACATCCAGCGGCACATCGCCGCGCTGCCGCAGGAGGAGCACCGTCGTCTGAAGGCGCTCGGCGACACCGAACCGGCCGGGCTGCTCGCGGTCAGCGACGACCTCGACCCCGACCGCGCCGAGGGCAGCGAGCTGACCCATCTGCACGGGGTCGCCGTCTCCGCGGCGACGCCGGCCCCCGGCGACCTCGACGTCATCGAGGTGCCGGCGGGCAGGTGGGCGGTCTTCCGGACCTCGGGGCCGCATCCGCAGACGCTGCAGCAGACCTGGGCCGCCACGGCCAGTGAGTGGTTCCCGGCCAACCCGTGGCGGCTGCGCCCGGGACCGGAGATCGTCGCGGTGCTCGACCGGGCGGACGATTTCAGCACCGCCACCTGCGAGCTCTGGCTGCCCGTCGAACCGGCGTAGCACTCGGCGGCATCCCCGCCGGGGGTCAGACCTCGGCGAGGATGCCGCCGTCGACGCGGAACTGGGCGCCGGTCAGCCACTTGGCGGCCGGGGAGGCGAGGAACGCGATCAGCTCGGCCGCGTCGCCGGGCTCGCCGGGGCGCCGCATCGGGACGTTCAGGGTGTTCGCCAGCTCGCGCTGGAACTCCACGAGCGGCAGGCCGCGCTGGTCGGCCAGGCGCTGGTGCTGAGCGACGGCTCCGGGGGTGGCGACGAAGCCGGGCAGGACGGTCACCACGCGTACGCCCGTGGGGCCGAGCTCGACGGCAAGCGCGCGGCTGTAGACGTTGAGGGCCGCCTTGGCCGCCGCGTAGGCGACCTGGACGGGCTGGGCCGTGCGGCTGGCGATCGAGGAGACGTGCACCACCACGCCGTGGCCGCGCTCGACCATGCCGGGCACGAGGACCCGGTCGAGGCGTACGGCGCTCATCAGGTTGGTGTGGAAGTCGGCCAGCCAGGACGCGTCGTCGCGGCCCAGCGCCGGCTGGGGCGCCGAGCCGGCGCCCGCGTTGTCGACGAGCACGTCCACGCCGCCGAAGCGCTCGATGACCTCCCGGCCCAGGCGCTCGGCGCCCTCGGCGGTGGACAGGTCCGCCTCGATGAAGGTCGCGGGCAACGCCTCGGCGGGGGCCTGCCGCGCCGCCGCGATGACGACCGCACCCCGCTCGGCGAAGCGCCGGACCGTCGCCGCGCCGATGCCCCGGCTGCCGCCGGTGACCAGAACTCTCTGCTCCATGCCCGGCACCATAGCTTACTTACGCGTAAGTAAGCTATGCGGCATGAGGCGGACCGACACCCGGGAGCGCATCCGCGCCACCGCGATGCAGCTGTTCATCACCCAGGGGTACGAGCACACGACGCTGGCGCAGGTGGCCGACCGGCTGGGCATCACCCGGCCCGCGGTCTACCACCACTTCCGGAGCAAGGAGGACGTGCTCACCGGGGCGTACGCCGACCTGCTGCCCCTGGTGACGGCGGCCGCCGGCGACCCGGAGCCGCTGGACCGGCTGGCCGAGCTGCTCGCCGGCGACTTCGGGGACCTGCTGACGTGCAGCCGCGTCAACGAGCACGCGCTGCAAGGGATGCCGGCCGCCGTGGGATTGCGGCGCGCCTTCGAGGAGCTGGCCGTCCGGGTCGCGCCCGGGGACGACGTCGAGTCCCGCATGCGCGGGCGGCTCGCGATCGACACGCTGATGATGGCGGCGATCCGGGGCGACCGGCTCGGCGGGACCGACACGGAGCGCCGCCGGGTCGCACTGCGGCTGGCCCGCTCCCTGGTGCGTCCTTAGGGTCTGTCCTGCCGATCATCGGCGGCCTGCGGCGGGCCCAGCTTCCGCCTCGCTGCGCGGTGCGAACGGCCCGATACAACCCCGGTATCGGACCGCCCGCCCCCCTTGCGACGCGAAACCTGGACCTCGCCTCGGCG
>NZ_JAUQWH010000276.1 GCF_030757795.1 Actinoplanes oryzae | reverse complement strand
CGCAGCTCCAGCAGAGGTGTCGCGGCCACGGATGGTTCTCCTTAGACGAAAGCCGCCCACGCCCTTGGGCGTGGGCGGCGCCGATCAGCAGCGGTGTCGGACCTCAGCTGACGCCGTTGTCGGTGCAGAGCTTGGCGAAGTCGCCGGTGCAGAGCTGGTCCTTGGTCACGAAGCCGTCCGCGACGACGTCCTTGACGCTGTCCTTGTAGATGGCCTTCGGCGTGAGCAGCACGGCCGGGACGCTGGAGTTGGACTCGGGGTCCGTGACGCTCTGGGTGACGTCCTTCTTCTCGCCCTTGGCCAGCGAGATGGCCAGGTCGGCGGCCGCGTCGGCCTCCTGCTTGATCGCCTTGTAGACGGTCATGCACTGGTCGCCGGCGAGGATGTTCTGCAGGCCCTGCACCGTGGCGTCCTGACCGGTGACCGGCACCTTGCCGTTGAGGCTCTGCTTCTTCAGCACGGAGATCACCGCGTTGCCGAGGCCGTCGTTCGCGGCCAGCACGCCCTTGATCTTGCTGTTCTGGGTGAGCATCTGCTCGAAGATCGTGGCGGCCTGGGCGTTGTCCCAGTCCGGCACGTCCTGGTCCGGGCCCTTCACGTAGTCGCCGGAGTCGTACTTCGGCTTGAGGACCGAGTCGTAGCCCTCCTTGAAGAGGGTCGCGTTGTTGTCGGTCGGGGAGCCGTTGAGCTCCGCCACGACCGGCTTCTCGGCGTTCATGTCGGTCAGGCACTTGACGAGGCCCTCGCCCTGGAGCTTGCCGACCGCGGTGTTGTCGAAGCTGACGTAGTAGTTCGCGCCGCCGTTGAGCGTCAGGCGGTCGTAGTCGATGGTCGCGATGCCGGCGGCCTTGGCCTTGTCGAGCACGGCCTTGCCGGTCCCGGAGTCCAGGTTGACGATCATCAGGACCTTGACCCCGCTGGAGATCATGCCGTCCGCGATGGTCTGGAACTGGCTCTTGTCGCCCTGGGCGTTCTGGATGTCGACCGTCACGCCGGCCGCGTCGAAGGCGGCCTTCAGGAACTTGGGGTCGTCCGAGCCCCAGCGCTGCGAGCTGGCGGTGTCGGGCAGGATCACGCCCACCTTGCCCACCGACGAGCTGCCGCTGCTGCCCGAGCTCTCCGTGCTGTCGTCGCCACCGCAGGCAGCCGTGCTGCCGGCGGCCATCAGGCCCACGGCGGCAAGTGCGACCATTCCCTTACGCATCCCACGAGTCCTCTCGGTCAACCCGGCCGGTGACCCTTCGCGGCCACCTTTCGCTCCACAACGTGACGCTAGGTCACTTTGCGTTGTGAAATCGGTGGTTCGGCGGAGAAAGGTCGGGTTTGCGAAAGGGCTACGCGCGGATGGGGGCCAGCTTGGCGTCCGTGAGGCGGATCAAGTCGGCCGGTGCCAGGGAGACCTGCAGGCCGCGGCGGCCCGCGGACACGTACATCAGGGGCAGGGCGCCGGCCGAGTCGTCGATCACGGTCGGCAGGCGCTTGCGCTGGCCCAGGGGGCTGATGCCGCCCCGGACGTACCCGCTGCTGCGCTCGGCCGCCGTCCGGTCCGCGAGCGTCGCGCGCTTGCCGCCCGCCGCGCTCGCGAGCGCCTTCAGGTCGAGGTCGCCGGTGACCGGGACGACGCCCACGGTCAGCCGGCCGTCGACCTCGGCGATGAGCGTCTTGAACAGCGATGCCGGATCGACCCCGAGCGCCTCGGCGACCAGGGCGCCGTAGTTCGGGGCGTCGGGCGAGACGTCGTACGGGTGCAGCTCGTGCGCGACCTTCGCGGAGGAGAGCAAAACCGTCGCGGGCGTGCCTGATGCCTTCTTAGCCACGATCACGGAGGTTATCGACACAGGAGTACGGCCGGCGCCCCCGCCACCCGCGTCAGCACGATGTTTGCCGCTGCCGGCCCACTCAGGCGCAGGTCACGGCGCAGCTGCGCGGGTTCGAGGGCGGAGCCGCGCTTGCGGATCTCGACGCGTCCCACGCCCCGCTCGCGGAGCAGCGCGCGCAGCCGTTTGAGCGAGAAAGGCATGACGTCAGTTATCTCCAGCCTTCTCCCGTACGGGGTGACGACCGGCTCGTCGGTGTAGACGTAGGCGATCTCGGGGTCGCCGAGCCGCCCGCCCACCGTGGCAGCGAACTCCGCGACCAGGTGGGAGCGGACCACGGCCGGATCGGGGTCGTACAAGTAACCGCCCACCGGGCCGACCGGTGCGCTCTCGACGCCCGAACCGTGCAACTGGTCGTCGGCGGGCAGCAAGCTTGCGCGTCGAGCGAATTCGGCGAGCGGCCCGCACCAGAACGCCGCCTCGACCAGATCCCCGTCGACGCTGACCCACTCGCCCTCCGCGCCGGGCGGCAGCAACGCGTGATCGATGCCGGGCGCGAGCTTGAGCACGGTGTTCTCCACCCGCCGCGGCAGCGCGGCGATGAAGTCCCACGACGGCGACCAGGCGTTCGGGTCGAACACGCGTCCACGTCCCGCCCTGCGCCGGGCCGGGTCGGCGAACACCGCGTCGAACTTCTCCACCTCGACCGTGGTGGCGTCCGCGCACTCCACGGCGACGAGATCGGCGAGCCCGGCGGCCTCGGCGTTGGCGGCGGCCATCGCGGCGGTCAGCGGGTCGGCGTCCACGGCATGCACGCGGATGCCCTGCCGGGCGGCGGCGAGGGCGTCCGAGCCCAGCCCGCAGCCGAGGTCCGCGAGGCTCGTGACCCCGGCCGCCCGCAGCCGCGCGGCCCGCCGGTCGGCGACCACCGCGCGGGTCGCCTGCTCGAACCCGGCGCGCGTGAAGAACATCTCCGCCGCCGCGGCCCCGAACTTCGCGGCGGCGCGAGTCCGCAGGTCCGCCTGGGTGAGTGCGGCCGCGGCGAGGTCGGCGGGCACGCCTTTCGCCCTGAGCGAAGAAGCGGCGGCGAGCGGGTCCCGGCCGGTCACCGTGGCGGCAGCGGCCAGGGCGTCCTGGCCTGCCGGGGTGCGCAGGGCGGCGAGCAGTTCGAGGTTCACGCGGAGTCATTCTGCCGTGTTGGCACTCTGGTTGACGGAGTGCTAGTTCCGGCATAATCTCCGATTAGCACTCTCAACCCGAGGGTGCCAGCGCGCGGCTCACACCGGCCGCGAGCTTGCGCCAGGCGGACCGGCACCCGCGACGACGGCCCCGCCCGGTGGCATGAGGCATGAGCTCGGCCAGCGCTGGCCGGCAGATTGATACCCAGGAGGGTATGCCCGTGACTACCGCGACCAAGGTTGCGATCAAGCCGCTCGAGGACCGGATCGTGGTCCAGGCGAACGAGGCCGAGACCACCACGGCTTCCGGCCTCGTGATCCCCGACACCGCCAAGGAGAAGCCCCAGGAGGGCACCGTCCTCGCGGTCGGCCCCGGCCGGATCGACGACAAGGGCAACCGCGTCCCGATCGACGTCAAGGTCGGCGAGACGGTCCTCTACTCGAAGTACGGCGGCACCGAGGTCAAGTACGCCGGCGAGGAGTACCTGGTGCTCTCCGCCCGCGACGTCCTCGCGGTCATCGAGAAGTAAGACCTACCGACTGCGCCTGCGCCCTGTTCCGACCTCCGGACCAGGGCGCCGGTGCGTGAAGGGACCATAGATGGCGAAGATTCTCAGCTTCTCCGACGACGCCCGCCACCTGCTGGAGCACGGCGTCAACACGCTCGCCGACACGGTCAAGGTCACCCTCGGACCGCGCGGTCGCAACGTCGTCCTCGACAAGAAGTTCGGCGCGCCCACGATCACCAACGACGGCGTCACCATCGCCAAGGAGATCGAGCTCACCGACCCGTACGAGAACCTCGGCGCCCAGCTGGTCAAGGAGGTGGCGACCAAGACCAACGACGTCGCCGGCGACGGGACCACCACGGCGACCGTGCTCGCCCAGGCGCTCGTCCGCGAGGGCCTGCGCAACGTGACCGCGGGTGCCAACCCCATCGCCCTCAAGCGGGGCATGGACCAGGCCGCCGAGGCCGTCTCCAAGGCCCTGCTCGGCAAGGCCGTCGAGGTCGCCGATCACAAGTCGGTCGCCAACGTGGCCACAATCTCGGCCCAGGACGCCACCATCGGCGAGCTGATCGCCGAGGCGATGGACAAGGTCGGCCGCGACGGCGTCATCACCGTCGAGGAGGGCTCCGCGCTCTCCACCGAGCTGGTGGTCACCGAGGGTCTGCAGTTCGACAAGGGCTTCATCTCGCCGAACTTCGTGACCGACGCGGAGGCCCAGGAGGCCGTCCTCGAGGACGCCTACCTGCTCATCACCACGCAGAAGATCTCGAGCGTCGAGGAGCTGCTGCCGCTGCTGGAGAAGGTGCTCCAGACCGGCAAGCCGCTGCTCATCGTCGCCGAGGACGTCGAGGGCCAGGCGCTGAGCACGCTGGTCGTCAACGCGCTGCGCAAGACCTTCAAGGTCGCCGCGATCAAGGCGCCCGGCTTCGGTGACCGCCGCAAGGCGATCCTGCAGGACCTCGCGATCGCGACCGGTGGCGAGCTGATCGCCCCCGAGCTCGGCTACAAGCTCGACCAGGTCACCGTCGACATGCTGGGCACCGCCCGGCGCATCGTGGTCGACAAGGAGAACACGACCATCGTCGACGGCGGCGGCAAGAAGTCCGACGTCGCCGACCGGGTCGCGCAGATCCGCAAGGAGATCGAGGCCTCGGACTCCGACTGGGACCGCGAGAAGCTGCAGGAGCGGCTGGCCAAGCTCTCCGGCGGCATCGCCGTCATCCAGGCCGGCGCCGCGACCGAGGTCGAGATGAAGGAGCGCAAGCACCGCATCGAGGACGCCATCGCGGCGACCAAGGCCGCGGTCGAGGAGGGCACCGTGCCCGGCGGCGGCGCCGCCCTGGCGCAGTCCGTCTCCGCGCTCGACGGCGACCTCGGCCTCACGGGCGAGGAGGCCATCGGCGTCTCGATCGTGCGCAAGGCGCTCGTCGAGCCGCTGCGCTGGATCGCGCAGAACGCCGGCCACGACGGCTACGTCGTGGTGGGCAAGGTGGCCGAGCTCGGCTGGGGCCACGGCCTCAACGCGGCCACCGACGAGTACGTCGACCTCGCCGCCTCCGGCATCATCGACCCGGTCAAGGTGACCCGCAACGCGGTCTCCAACGCCGTCTCGATCGCCGGCCTGCTGCTCACCACGGAGAGCCTCGTGGTCGAGAAGCCGGCCGAGCCGGAGCCCGCCGCGGCCGGTGGGCACAGCCACGGTGGCCACGGTCACCAGCACGGCCCGGGCTTCTGACCCGTACGCAACACGGAAGGGGCGCGCCGCCACCGCGGTGCGCCCCTTCTCCCATGTGTACGGAAGAATCGGCGCGGGAAAGAGGAGCGCTCATGATCGTCGTGGTGGAGGGACCCACCGCCGCCGGGAAGACCACCTGGTGCCGGCGGTACGTCGGCAGGTTCGTGGGCGAGTCACGCGCCGCCGCCGGGCTGGAGCCGTCGGACGAGCAACTGCTCGCGCGGCACATCGTCCGGGAGGGCATCCGGCGCTGGGACGCGGCTCGCGAGCTGGAGCAGCAGGACGGCCTGGCCTTCTGCGACACCGATCCGGTGCGGCTGCACTACGCGTGGGGGATGGCCGCGCTCGGGTTCGCCCCGCGCGCCCGCTTCGACCGCGAGCTGGTGGTGACCCGGGAGGCGTTCCGCACCGGCCGGCTCGGCTTCGCGGACGCCGTCCTCGTGGGCCTGCCCGACACGGAGACGCTGCAGCGCCGCCGGGACAGCGGCGAGGCTCGCACCCCGCGCGCCTTCGCGGAGCACGTGCAGCTGCGGGAGCCGCTGCAGCAGTGGTACGCCGCCCTGGACAGCCTGGACGCCGGCCGGGTCGTGTGGGAGCTGTCCGCCGAGGGCGTGCCGAAGCTGCCCGAGCCGCGCACCGAGCGCTGTGCGGTCGAGCTCCTTAATGACCTCGTAATGGCATTGCCGCCGCTGCGGCGTGGAACATTGATCGTGTGAAGCTTCCCGTCCGGGCCGCCCTGGCCGGCCTCGCCGCCGCCGCCGTGGCGCTCGGCCTCGCCGAGATCGTCGCCGTGTTCACCGGCCCGGACTCCTCGCCGCTCTACGCGGTCGGGGGAGCGGTGATCGACAACGTGCCGCCCGCGGTCAAGGACTTCGGCATCAGCGTCTTCGGCACCCACGACAAGACGGCCCTGATCATCGGTACGGGCATCCTGCTCGCGCTGTACGCGGCGCTCGTCGGCTTCGCGGCGCTGCGGTCGCGGCTGATGGCGTACCTGGGCATCGGGATCTTCACGGCGATCGGGGTGACCGCCGCCCTCACCCGGCACGACGCGGGGCTCGCGGCGGCCCTGCCGTCCCTCGTGGCGGGCGGGGCGGCGGCGCTCGCGCTGCACCTCCTGGTGCCGCTCGCCCGGCGCAGCGCGGAGTCCGGCTCGGAGGCCAATTTCGACGCCCGGCGGCACTTCCTCGTGGGCGTGGGCGCGGCGGCGGGTGTGGCCCTGGTCGGCGGGTTCGGCGGCCGGTTCCTCACGAACAGCCGTGCGGTGACGGCGGCCCGCCAGGCGGTCGTCCTGCCGGAGCCCAGCGGGCCCGCGCCCGTGGTTCCGCCGGGCGCGCAGGCTCCCGGCGCCACCGCCTACGTGACGTCCAACCGCACGGGCGGACGACCAGCGCGAGCACGATGTTCGCCGCGACCATGCCGCCGGCGATGACCGTCG
>NZ_JAUQWH010000275.1 GCF_030757795.1 Actinoplanes oryzae | reverse complement strand
CGACGCACCCCCACCGCCCGCAGCAGAACCGCTCGCATCCACCCCGCCGCCCGCAGCGGAACCGCTCGCATCCACCCCGCCGCCCGCAGCGGAACCGCTCGCATCCGCCCAGCCGCCCGCAGCGGAACCGCCTGCAGCCGTCTCGTCAAAGAACCCGCCTGCACCCCCGGCACCGAACCCGGAGGACACCCGCCCAGCGCCGACCGACCGCGCCCAGAGCGCCCCGCCTCCCCCGCGGCGCACCCCGGGCAACCCGCTCTCCGCCAACCGCGCCCCGGGCAACGCGTCGCCGGGCAACCGCGCACCCGGCAGCCAGCCCTCAGGCAACCGCGCGCCCGGCAACCCGCCGGCCCCCGCCGACCGCGCCTCCTGGAGCCGGCCGCCCACGGGCCGCGCAGCGAGCAGCCCCTGGTCGGATCTGGAAGGTGGCTTCGAGCCCGGGGACCGGGCCGACAACCTGATCACGGCGTACCCGAGCGCCCGCCCGGGCCCCGCCGGAGCGATCCACGGCGTGGGCATCACCGTCCTGGTGACGAACCTCGCCCGCTCGATCGACTTCTACAAGGAGATGCTCGGCTTCTACGAGCTCGACGCCGGCCCGGGCAGCGCCGTGCTGGCCTCCGGCGAAACCCGCCTGGTCCTCCGCGCGGTGCACGACCTGACCTCGATGGGCCGCCTGGTCTACCTGAACCTCGAGGTCGGCGACGTCGAAGCAGTCTACGAAGAGCTCAAGCGCAAGGGCATCACGTTCGTCCACGGCCCCCGCCCGGTCAACCGCGGCGACAAGCTGGAGCTGTGGGCAGCGTCCTTCCTCGACCCGGACAAGCACAACATCGCCATCACCCAATGGCGAGCCATCCGCTGACCACCCACACCCGGCCGGCGCCCAGCACCCAGCCCACACCCCAACTTGAACAACAGAGCCACCGACAGCCCAAGCCGCGCACCCAAGCACAGCGCAGATCACAGAGCCACAAGCACTCGACTCGCTGACCCGCCGAGCACCCGAGCACCCGAGCACCCGAGCACCCGAGCACCCGAGCACCCGAGCACCCGAGCACCCGAGCACCCGAGCAATTGTCGGAAAAGCGCTACCAAACAAAGCGGCCGCCGGAGCAACCCGGCGGCCGTTCGTCTGAGTTCACGCCGTAGGCGGCGGCCCCTCGCGCGGAGGCGGCTCCTTCAACAGCGCCCGGCGCACGTACAACGCGTAAAGCCAGGTCGCCCCGAAGATCAGCCCCAGCGCGCCCAGCGACCAGTGGAAGAACACGGTGGCCAGCAGCAGGATCTGCAGGACCGACCCCGCGGTCCAGCCCCACGGGCGCCCCATCATGCCGGCCAGCAGCGCGGCCAGCACGGCCAGCGCCACGACGGAGCCCACGCCCCAGCCGCTGAGGTGCCCGCCCAGGACGCGGATCGGCTGGATTGCCAGGAGGAGAACGATCGCCTCCAGCGTCAGTGTCCCCGCCCCGAGCCCGCGCACCGCCGCGGCGGGGTTCTTCAGCCCCGACCGGCGTACTCCGTTGATCGTGTCGTCCACGGGCTGGTCGTCGCGCGCCGGTGTGGTCATTTCTTGAGCAGCTTCCGGGCGTCGGCCACCGTGACGATGGACCCCGTGATCAGTACGCCGACCCCGCTCAGCTCGCCGTCGGTGTCCTCCTCCGCGAGAACCACCGCCTCCTCGATGGCGTCCGGCATGCTCTGCGCCACCGTGACCCGGTCCTCGCCGAAGATGTCCGAGGCCAGCTGGGACAACTCGTTGAGCGGCATCGAGCGCGGCGAGCTGTTCTGCGTGACCACGATCCGGGCAGCCAGCGGCTCGAGCAGCTCGAGCAGCCCCGAGGCGTCCTTGTCGCCGAGGACCGCGACCACCACGACCAGGTGCCGGAAGGCGAACTCCTCCTCCAGCGCCGTGACCGTGGCCGCCATGCCGTGCGGGTTGTGCGCGCCGTCGAGCAGGATGGTGGGGGCGCTGCGGACACGTTCGAGCCGGCCGGGCGAGTCGACGCCGGCGAAGCCCTCGCGTACGAGGTCGGGCTCCAGCTGCTTGTTCGGCCCGGCGCCCAGGAAGGCCTCCACCGCCGCGAGGGCGAGGGCGGCGTTCTGTGCCTGGTGCGCGCCGAAGAGCGGCAGGAACACCTCGTCGTACACGCCGCCGAGGCCCTGCAGGGTCAGCACCTGACCGCCGACCGCCTGGTCGCGCCGGATCACGCCGAACTCGCTGCCCTCCCGGGCCAGCGTGGCGCCCATCTCGGCGGTGCGCTCGAGCAGCGGCCGCATCGCCTCCTCGGTCTGGACCGCGGTGATGACGGTGGCGCCCTTGTGGATGATGCCGGCCTTGGCCCAGGCGATGTCCTCGATCGTGTCGCCGAGCCACTCGGTGTGGTCCAGCCCGATCGGGGTGATGACGCACACGCCCGCCTCGATGACGTTGGTGGCGTCCTCCTCGCCGCCCAGCCCGACCTCGACGACGGCGATGTCCACCGGCGCGTCGGCGAACGTCGCGTACGCCATGGCCGTCGTCATGTCGAAGTAGGTCAGCGGCTCGGCGGCCCGCTGGTCGATCAGGTCCGCGAGCGGGGCCACCTCGTCGTACGTGGCGGCGAGCCGCTCCTCGGACACCGGCTCCCCGTCGAGGCTGATCCGCTCGCGCACCGTTTCGAGGTGGGGGCTGGTGTAGCGCCCGGTGTGCAGCCCGTGCGCGCGCAGCAGGCTGTCGATCATCCGGGCGGTCGAGGTCTTGCCGTTGGTGCCGGTCAGATGAATCGACGGGTACGCCCGTTGCGGCGTGCCCAGGACGTCCATCAGGTCACGGATCTTCTGCATGTCGAACGCCATGCGGGTGAAGCCGCGCCCGTTGAGCGCCGCCTCGACCTCCTCGTACGTGCTCATGCGCGCACCCGTCCCTGCTCAAGTAGTGAGGTGCTCATGCCGTGGGCAACGCTTCCAGGGCCGCCGCAATTCTCTCCAGGTCCGCCTCGGCCGTGGCGAGCCGGTCCTTGATCTTCGCCACGACGTGCTCGGGGGCCTTGCCGACGAAGGCCTCGTTGCCGAGCTTGCCCCGGCACTGGGCGGCTTCCTTCTCCGCCGCGGCCCGGTCCTTCTCGAGGCGTGCCCGCTCGGCGGCCACGTCGATCGTCCCCCGGGTGTCGAGGTCGACCGTCACGCCGCCCGTGATCGCCAGCGTCGCCGTGGCCGTGAAGCCCTCGGCCGGCGCGTCGAGCCGGGCCAGCGAGCGGATCAGCGGCTCGTGCGTGTCGATGCCGGCGGTGCCCAGGCCGGTGAGGGCCGCGCTGACCCGCTGGCTCGGCTTGAGCCCCTGGTCCGAGCGGAACCGGCGGACCTCGGTCACGACCTTCTGCAGCGCGGCCAGCTCCTCCTCCGCGGCGTCGTCGATCAGCGCTGCGTCGACCGCGGGCCAGGCCGCGCGCGTCACGGTCTCACCCCCGGTCAGTACGGTCCACAGCTCCTCGGTCACGAACGGCATCACCGGGTGCAGCAGCCGCAGCAGCTGATCGAGGACGTGACCCAGCACCCGCCGCGTCCGGGCGGCCTCCGCGCCGGTCCCCGCCAGCACCGGCTTGCTCAGCTCGAGGTACCAGTCGCAGACGTCGTCCCACGCGAAGTGGTAGAGGGTGTCGCACACCTTCGCGTACTCGTAGGCGGCGAACTGCTCGTCGACCTCGCCCACGACGTGCTGCAGCCGGGACAGCACCCACTTGTCGATCGTCGACAGCTCGCTCGGGGCGGGCAGATCACCCTCGACGGTGGCGCCGTTCATCAGCGCGAAGCGGGTCGCGTTCCACAGCTTGTTGGCGAAGTTGCGCGAGCCCTGGCACCACTCCTCGCTGATCGGCACGTCGGAGCCGGGGTTGGCCCCGCGGGCCAGCGTGAAGCGGGTGGCGTCGGCGCCGTAGCGCTCGATCCAGTCCAGCGGGTCGACGACGTTGCCGAACGACTTGGACATCTTCTTGCCGTGGCCGTCGCGCACCATGCCGTGCAGGTTGACCACGTCGAACGGCTGCACGCCGTCCATCGCGTAGAGCCCGAACATCATCATCCGGGCGACCCAGAAGAACAGGATGTCGTAGCCGGTCACGAGCACCGACGTCGGATAGAACTTCTTCAGGGTCGCCGTCTGCTCGGGCCAGCCCATCGTCGAGAACGGCCAGAGGCCCGACGAGAACCACGTGTCGAGCACGTCCTCGTCCTGCTTCCAGCCCTCGCCCGACGGCGGCTCCTCGTCCGGACCGACGCAGACGATCTCGCCGTTGGGCCCGTACCAGACGGGGATGCGGTGTCCCCACCACAGCTGGCGCGAGATGCACCAGTCGTGCATGTTGTCGACCCAGGCGAAGTAGCGCTTGGCGAGCTCCGGCGGCTCGATCCGCACACGGCCGTCGCGCACCGCGTCGCCGGCCGCCTGGGCCAGCGGCGTGGTGTTGACGAACCACTGCAGCGACAGCCGCGGCTCGACCGTCGTCTTGCACCGCGAGCAGTGCCCGACCGAGTGCACGTACGGCCGCTTCTCCGCGACGATCCGCCCCTGCTCCCGCAGCGCGGCGACCACGGCCGGCCGGGCCTCGTAGCGGTCCAGCCCCTCGAACGGCCCGGGCACCGTCACCACGGCCCGCTCATCCATGATCGTGATGCTTGGCAGGTCGTGCCGCTGGCCGATCTCGAAGTCGTTGGGGTCGTGCGCCGGCGTCACCTTGACCGCACCGGTCCCGAACGCCGGGTCGACGTGCTCGTCGGCCACGATCGGAATGCGCCGGCCTGTCAGCGGCAGCTCGACCTCGGTGCCGACCAGGTGCTTGTAGCGCTCGTCGTCGGGATGCACGGCCACCGCGGTGTCACCCAGCATCGTCTCGGCCCGGGTAGTCGCCACGACGATCGCGTTGTCACCCTCGCCGTAGCGGATCGACACCAGCTCGCCGTCGTCGTCCGAGTGGTCCACCTCGATGTCGCTCAGCGCGGTGAGGCACCGGGGACACCAGTTGATGATGCGGTTGGCACGATAGATGAGCTCGTCGTCGTACAGCCGCTTGAAGATCGTCTGGACGGCCCGCGACAGGCCCTCGTCCATGGTGAAGCGCTCACGGCTCCAGTCCACGGAGTCGCCGAGCCGCTTCATCTGGCCCAGGATCGCGCCGCCGGACTCGGCCTTCCACTTCCAGACCTGCTCGACGAACTTCTCCCGGCCCAGATCGTGCCGGGACAGCTTCTGCGCCGCCAGCTGCCGCTCGACGACATTCTGCGTGGCGATGCCGGCGTGGTCCATGCCCGGCAGCCACAACACCTCGAAGCCCTGCATCCGCTTCAGGCGGCTCAGCGCATCCTGGATCGTGTGGTCGAGCGCGTGGCCCACGTGCAGCGAACCCGTCACGTTGGGCGGCGGCAGCACGATCGCGAAGGGCGGCTTGTCACTCGTCTCGTCGGCCTTGAAGTAGCCACGCGATACCCACTGCTCGTACCGCCGCTGCTCTACCTCGCCCGGCTGGTACTGAGCGGAAAGGGCACCGGTGGGCCGGCTGTCGGGGGTGCGGGTATCGGTCGCTTCGGTCACGCGGCAAGTTTACGGAGCGGACGGCGGATGCCTGCAAACGGATGCCCCTGGCTGTGGACAAGGCTCGGGAGGCCTGTGGACAACGCCTTCGGCGGGTCGCCGACTGTTGCTAGGCTCGCGCGATGCCCGACCGTCCCGGCCTGCCCGCCGAGTCCCCGGCCTCCGAGCCCCACGCCGACCCGGCGACCAGTCCCGCCTCGACGTCTCCGTCGCCCGAGCCGATGGAGATCTCCGAGCTGCCGTTCGCCCTCACCGAGCCGGCCGGCGACGAGAGCGAGGAGACCGAGAAGACCCCCCGCTCCCGGACCAAGACCATCGTGCTCGGCTCCCTCCTGGCGGTCACTCTCGCCGGAGCAGCAGTCATCGGGTACGCAGGATGGCGCATAGCCAGCCAGAAGGACGCCACACTCGTCGCGCCGCCCCAGGTCGGCGCCCTCAAGCTGGACACCACCGAGGAGGGGCGCTCGACGGCCGACTATCTGCAGACGGCCCTCTCCGCCGAGGTCGACCTGGACGAAGCCGTCGGAGGCGTCTACTCCGACGGCACCCCGAACAACGTCCTCTTCTTCGGCGGCACCACCCTCATCTGGACCCCGGAAAGCGACCTGGACACGTCCCTCCGCATCCTCGACGACGAGCAGGGCGCCGTCACCGGCATCCACGACGTCGACCCCGGCGCCCTCGGCGGCACGATGAAATGCGGCACCACCAAGACGGACGGCACCGACATGCCCGTCTGCGGCTGGGCCGACCACGGCAGCCTCGCCCTCGCCATGTTCCCGGGCCGCACCGAGGCCGACGCCGCCAAGCTTCTGCTGACCATCCGCGACGCCGCCCAGACCCGCAACTGACGCGACGCCGCTCAGACCCGCAGTCTGACCAGCCCCTCACCGGCCGCTCCCCGGAGCGGCCGGCTTCATCGCCGCTCGAGCGAACCGGCCACTCCCAACCCGAGCTCAGAAACACGAAACGCCCGTCCCCGGTCACTGGGGTCGGGCGAATGTTCGGCAGCGACGGACACTCCGAGGGACGCAATTCCACGCCCGAGTGCAAACGGCCGAGTGCAAAAGTTCTGACTGCCGCACAACGCGAGAAGGCACAATCTGCATCCCCGCCCAACGCCGCCGGCGTGACGAATGAGGTGGCGTAGAAATGCAGAAACGCCCGTCCCCGAGCCTGTAAAGGCTCAGGAACGGGCGTTGCTTC
>NZ_JAUQWH010000274.1 GCF_030757795.1 Actinoplanes oryzae | reverse complement strand
GCATCGTCCTCACGCTGCTCACCGGCATCGTGCTGGTCTACAGCCTGCTGCCGCTCGTCTGGCTGCTGATCAACTCGACCAAGACCCAGGACGGGCTGTTCACGTCCTTCGGCCTCTGGTTCGACGACGGCCCGTTCGCCTTCTTCAGCAACATCGCGGACACGCTGACGTACAACGACGGGATCTTCCTGCGCTGGCTGGGCAACACCCTGCTGTACGTGATCATCGGGGCCGGCGGCGCGACGTTCCTGGCGGTGCTCGCGGGCTACGGCCTGGCCAAGTTCGACTTCGTCGGCAAGAAGGCGGTCTTCGCGATCGTCATCGGCGCGGTCGCGGTGCCCGGCACGGCCCTCGCCGTCCCGACCTTCCTCATGTTCGCCAAGCTGGGGCTGACCAACACCCCGTGGGCGGTCATCATCCCGTCGCTGATCACCCCGTTCGGCCTCTACCTGATGTGGACCTTCGCCGCCGAGGCGGTGCCCACGGAGATCCTCGAGGCCGCCCGGGTCGACGGCTCCGGCGAGTTCCGCACGTTCTTCCGGATCGTGCTGCCGCTGCTGGCCCCCGGCATCGTCACCGTCCTGCTGTTCAGCATGGTCGCGACCTGGAACAACTACTTCCTGCCGCTGATCATGCTGCGCGACCCCGACTGGTATCCGCTGACCCTCGGCCTCAACGCCTGGAACGCCCAGGCCGCGACCGCCGGCGGCGAGGCCATCTTCAACCTGGTCATCACCGGGTCCCTGCTCACCATCATCCCGCTGCTCGCCGCGTTCCTGCTCCTGCAGCGCTACTGGCAGTCCGGCCTCGCCGCCGGCTCCGTCAAGGAATAAGAAAGGTCAAAGATGTCCGCTCTTACCCGGCGTCGGCTGCTCGGTGCGGCCCTCGCCTCCGCTGTGACCATCGGGCTCGCCGCCTGTGGCAGTGACGACGACAGCTCGACCGGTGGTGGCACCGCGGCGGCGCAGTCCGTCTCGGACGCCGACGTCGAGGCCGCGCTGCAGGCCGGCGGCAACCTGACGGTGTGGGCCTGGGAGCCCACGCTGACCAAGGTGGTCGAGGAGTTCCAGAAGAAGTACCCGAAGGTCAAGGTCAACCTGGCCAACGTGGGCACCAGCGCCGACCAGTACACCGCGCTGCAGAACGCCTTCCAGGCCGGCTCGGGCATCCCGGACGTGGCGCAGATCGAGTACTACGCGCTGCCGCAGTTCGCCCTGCAGAAGAACCTGAAGGACCTCAACACCTTCGGCGCCGCGTCGCTGAAGGACCAGTACAACACCGGCCCGTGGAACTCGGTGAACAGCGGTGGCGGCATCTACGGCCTGCCGATGGACTCCGGCCCGATGGCCCTGTTCTACAACAAGGAGGTCTTCGACAAGTACAAGGTCGAGGTCCCCACGACGTGGACCGAGTTCCTCGACGCCGCCCGCAAGATCCACCAGGCGGACCCGAAGGTCTACATCGCCAACGACACCGGCGACGCCGGCTTCGTCACCAGCATGATCTGGCAGGCGGGCGGCAAGCCGTACACCGTCGACGGCGAGACCGTGGGCATCAACTTCGCCGACGCCGGCACCCAGGAGTTCGTCAAGGTGTGGCAGACGCTGATCAGCGAGAAGCTGCTCGCGCCGATCACCTCCTGGAGCGACCAGTGGTTCCAGGGCCTGGCCAACGGCAGCATCGCCTCGCTGGCCACCGGCGCCTGGATGCCCGCCAACTTCGTGACCAGCGCGGCCAGCGGCTCCGGCAAGTGGCGCGCCGCCGAGCTGCCCCAGTACACCGCGGGCGGCACGGCGTCGGCCGAGAACGGCGGCTCCTCGCTCGCCATCACCGAGAAGGCCGCGGCGTCGACCCTGGCCTACGGCTTCCTCAAGTACGCCAACCAGGGCGACGGCGTCAAGATCCGCGTCGACAACGGCGCCTTCCCGGCGACCAGCGCGACGCTGAACGACCCGGCGTGGCTCAACACCGAGTTCGAGTACTTCGGCGGCCAGAAGGCCAACGAGGTCTTCGCCAAGTCCGCCCAGGGCGTGGTGAGCGGCTGGACCTACCTGCCGGTGCAGGTCTACTCGAACAGCGTCTTCAACGACACGGTCGGCAAGGCGTACGTGTCGAACACGACCCTGACCGACGGCCTCAAGGCGTGGCAGGACCAGACCCTCAAGTACGCCAAGGACCAGGGGTTCACGACCAAGTGACGACAGCGCGCTGGTTGCGCCCGACCCAGCCGGGGCAGCCGCCCCGGCTGGAGTACGGCGCCGACTACAACCCCGAGCAGTGGCCGCGGGAGGTGTGGGACGAGGACATCCGGGCCATGCGGGAAGCCGGCGTGACCGTGGTGTCGCTCGCCATCTTCTCGTGGGCCCGCCTCGAGCCCACCGAGGGCCGGTACGACTGGTCGTGGCTCGACGAGATCATCGAGCTGCTGCACGCCGGGGGCATCGCGGTGGACCTGGCCACGGCGACGGCCTCCCCGCCGCCCTGGCTCACCACCAAGCACCCGGAGATCCTGCCCGTCGACCGCGAGGGCCGCACGATCTGGCCGGGCGGGCGCCAGCAGTGGCGTCCCACCTCGCCGGTCTTCCGCCGGTACGCCCTGGGCCTCGTCCGGGCCATGGCGGAGCGCTACGGCAATCACCCCGCGGTGACCGCCTGGCACGTCTCCAACGAGCTGGGCTGCCACAACGTCTACGACTTCTCCGACGACGCCGCGGCGGCCTTCCGTACGTGGCTGGAGCACCGCTACGGCACGCTCGACGCGCTGAACGAGGCGTGGGGCACGTCGTTCTGGTCGCAGCACTACAGCGACTGGGCGCAGATCCTCCCGCCCCGGCTCGCGGCGACCCACCCGAACCCGACGCAGCAGCTCGACTTCAAGCGCTTCTCGTCGGACGCCCTGCGCGAGTACCTGCGCGCCGAGCGGGACATCCTGCACGAGATCACGCCGGACGTGCCGGTCACCACGAACTTCATGGTGATGGGCGAGACGAAGGCCATGGACTACGCCGCGTGGGCGGCCGACGTCGACTTCGTCAGCAACGACCACTACCGGCTGCCCGGCGAGCAGACGCTCGACGAGCTGTCGTTCTCGGCGAACCTGACCGGCAACATCGCCGGCGGCCACCCGTGGTTCCTCATGGAGCACTCGACCAGCGCGGTCAACTGGCAGCCGGTGAACCTCGCCAAGCTGCCGGGCGAGCTGTCCCGCGACGCGCTCACGCACGTCGCGCACGGGGCGGACGCGGTCTGCTACTTCCAGTGGCGGCAGTCCCGCGCCGGCGCCGAGAAGTACCACTCCGGCATGCTGCCGCACGCCGGGACGGACAGTGCCGTCTTCCGGTCGGTGGCCGAGCTGGGGGAGACGCTCAAGCGCCTCGCACCCCTGCAGGGCACCGGGCGTACGCCGGCCCGCGTCGCGATCCTGTTCGACTGGGACTCGTGGTGGGCCGCGGAGCAGGACTCGCACCCGACGGACCGCCTGCGCTACAAGCAGGAGGCCCTCGACTGGTACTCCGCCCTGCTGACGCTGGGCGTGCGTGCCGACGTCGTCCCGGCGGCCGCCGACCTGTCCGGCTACGGTCTCGTCGTGGCGCCGATCCTGCACGTGGTGCCGCAGCGGCTGCGCGAGCGGCTGGAGGCGTACGTGACCGGCGGCGGTCACCTCGTGGCCACGTACTTCTCGGGCATCGTCGACCAGGACGACCACGTGTACCTCGGGGGCTACCCGGGGGCGCTGCGCGACCTGCTCGGCATCCGGATCGAGGAGTTCGCGCCGCTGTTCGACGGCGAGACCGCGCCCCTGTCCAACGGGACCGTGGGCACGCTGTGGACCGACAAGATCGACGTGACGGGCGACGGGGTGGAGGTGCTCGCCACGTACAAGGACGGTGAGCCCGCGATCACCCGGCGTGCCGTCGGGACGGGCTCGGCGGCGTACGTGTCGACCCGCCTCGGCCCGGACGGCATCGCGCCGGTCCTCGGCGATCTGCTCGAGCAGGCCGGCATCGGCAGTGAGCTGCCCGCCGCGCTGCGCGGCAAGGTCGAGCTCGCCGTCCGCGGCGAGTACGCCTTCGTGGTCAACCGCACCGCCGAGCCGGTCGAGCTGACCGGCCTCGGGGGCGAGGCCGTCCACGGCTCGGCCGAGCTGCTCGAACCCCGTGGCGTGACGGTCCTGCGCCGCGCCTGAGGCACCATGTGCCCGGCCGTCTCCCGCACCCGGGAGGCGGCCGGAAACTTTTTCTCCGGAGCGAGCAACCTTTCCGCGCCCCCGAGCAACTAGGGGATTGGTCACGCGCGGAGAGGCCGGTCCCGGACCTCCCGGCCTCCCCGCGTGGGACCGGCTTTCCGAACGGCTGACATACTCCGGCTGTCCCGGACCCCAGTGCCCCCACGCGCCGGGGCAGCCGGCTCCACCCCCAGGAAGGCTTGAGTGACCGACCTCGACGCCGAACGTGCCTTCCGGCGCTTCTTCGACCAGCACCACGCGGACCTGTCGCGGCTCGCGTACCTCGTCACGGGCGACGCCGGGAGCGCCGACGACCTGGCCGCGGACGCGTTCACCGAGGTGTGGCGGCACTGGGCGCGGGTGCAGGCCGCGGACAGCCCGCTCGCGTACGCGCGGGGCATCGTCACCAACCTGGCCCGGCAGTGGATCAAACGGCAGACCCGCGAGCGGCACGGCATGCTCCGCCTGGGCCTGCTGCGCCGGGACCGCAGCGAGCCGGACACCCCGGCGGTGCTGGACGTCCGGGCGGCGCTGAGCAAGCTGCCGGTCCGGCGCCGGGAGTGCGTGGTGCTGCGCTACGCCTTCGACGTCCCGGAGCGCGAGGTGGCCGAGATCCTGGGCATCTCGGTCGGCGCCGTGAAGAGCCAGACCTCGCGCGGCGCCGCGCAACTGAGCAGTTTCCTGCAGGACTCACCGATCGAACTGGGCTTGGGAGGCCGACATGCGTGAGCACGACGAACGCCGCCTCCGGGCCGCACTGCAGCAGGAGGCGGAGCGGCACCGGCCGGACCGCGACGCGATGTTCGAGCGGGTGATCCGCAACCGCGCGGAGAAGCGCCGCGCGGTCCGCCCCCGCCTGAACCCGGTGGCCGCCGCGGCCGGCGTCGCCGTGGTGGTCGTCGCCAGCTTCGCCGGGATCCGCCTGGCGGCGAGCGACGACAAGCCGGACGACCAGGTCGCCGCGCCCACCCCGACGGCCTCGGCCCCGGCGACCCCGGCGCCGGCGAGCAGCACGCCACGCGAGGTGCCCGCGCCGGGCGTCTCCTCCGGCACGCTGAAGGCGCCCTCGTCCAAGCCGTCGGCCGGGCCGTCGTCGACCAGGGGCAGCAGCCGCAGCCCGCAGACCCCGGCGTCGACGGGGGCGGGCACGCCCAGCTCGACCGAGAAGGACGGCCACCTGACGGTCGCGGCCGGGATCAACCCGAACCCCAACCCGGTCTGGTCGCAGGCCGACCTGATCATGACCCTCACCAAGGAGGTCACCGCCCTCGAGGTGACGGTGACGGTGAAGCGGACCGGCGGCGCCACCACCCCGGGCATCTGGACGACGATCCCGGACGACCACCTGGCCGACAAGACCTACACCGAGCAGGGCGACACGATCGTCTACCACTTCCTGCTCAAGGACGGCTACACGGTCGCCCCGGGCGAATACACCTTCGCGTCGCAGTACAACCACGAGAAGAACCGCCCCACCAGCGGCGACACCTGGCGGGTCACTGCCACCGCCGGCGCTGAGCAGGCTTCCGTCCGCGGCACGTTCTAGCTCCCCGGCACGCACCGTCGCGACGGCCGGGCCGGCGGAGCAGCCGGCGTGGGCGTGCAGGCGCGGGGTTCCGCAGCACCACGAAGTCGCGATCCTGACATGGTCCCGGCTTTCGTATCCGCCGGGGCCGGTGACACCTCGACCTCTCCGGGACCGGCGCGTGCCGGCCCCGGAAAGGGGTTGTCATGCTCATCGCGGCTGCCGGTTGTGGTTGCCTGGTGCTGCTCGCCGGGGTGTGGTTGCTGATGATGTGGTTGGGCGGCGACGATGGACCGCCCGGGGGCTGGCTGCTGGCCATGGTCGTGGGCGTGATTCTGTCCCTTCTGATGGCCGGGGCGGTCGGGCTCTTCACGAGCGAGAGCACCTATCAGCCCCACCCCGGCTATCAGAATCCGTACGCACCATGACGGTGCCCGGCGCGAGGGGCGCTCAGGTCAGGGGGACGTTCTGAGCCGGTGGTGCAGCTGGGCGGCCATGCGGACCGGGGCGTTGCCGGCGCCGGAGCGGTCGTAGCCGCCGCGGCGCTCGAGGATCTCGAAGAAGACCCGGCCGCCGAGGACCGGGGTGTAGAGGTGGAGCAGTTCGCCGCCGTGCGGGTCGCGGTCGTAGAGCAGGCCGTGGCGGCGCATGTTTGCCAGGAGGTCGGCGGGCAGGGCGAAGCGGGCCTCCAGGTCGGCGTAGTAGTTGTCCGGCACCGGCAGGGCGGGGGCGCCGATCGCCTCGGCGGTGGCCACGATGTCGGCGGTGCGGAAGGCGACGTGCTGCGGGTCGGTGACGGCGGGGGCCCAGGCGCCGCGGCGCAGCAGGGCGACGGTGAGGGCGATCCGGACCGTACGGGCGGCATTGCCCAGCTCGCGCGAGCGCATCAGGCCGAACGGCGCCGCGAAGTCCTCCTCGGCGACGTCGGCCAGGTCCAGCACCGAGCGGTGGAACAGGCGCGCCTCGTCGAAGTGGTCGAAGGGCTGGGACAGGCCCAGGTGGTCGGTGGCGAGCAGTCCCGCCCCGGGCTCCGCGGGCTCGCCGGTGGCCAGGAAGTCACGCCGCCACGGGTCGCCGGGGCCGGTCACGAAGATGCTCGTCCCGTCGGGAGCGGTGATCGCGGCCAGGTCCGCCTCGCCGGGGCCGCGGACGTTCGGGTGCGCCGGGGCGAGCAGGGCCTCCGCTCGTACGAGGGAATCGCGGGGCTCCGCCGACGCGACGGCGAACGCGCTGACGCCCGCCGGACCGGGCGTGGTGA
>NZ_JAUQWH010000273.1 GCF_030757795.1 Actinoplanes oryzae | reverse complement strand
CAGCGCGAGTACTACCTGGGCGTGCTGCGCCGCACGATCGGCGGCGACGCGGTCACCGAGGTCACCGACGCCATGCTGCCGCGCCGGGCCGCCCTGACGACCTGGGCCGACTACCGCACCGGGCTGCAGGACAGCGGCGTCAACAGCCTGCTCAGCTTCGTGTTCACCGCCGGTGCGGCGGGCTCGGCGGCGCTGGCGCTGCTCGCGGTGGGGCTGGCGGTGCTCGCCGGGGCGCCGGCGCGCGGCCGGGCGCTGTCCCGGCTGCGTACGCTCGGCCTGTCCCGCCGCCAGGGCCGCAACCTGCTGATCTTGGAGCTGACGCCGCTGCTGGCGGTCGCCTTCCTGGCCGGTGCGCTGGTCGGCTGGGCGCTGCCGCAGCTGCTCGGCCCGGTGCTGGGCCTCGACGCGTTCACCGCCGGGGCCGGCGCCGCGCCCAGCGTCGGCTGGGACCTGCCGCTGCGGGCGCTGGCGCTGCTCGTGGCCGGGATGGTCAGCGCGGTGACCGTGGAGAGCCTGGCCCACCGCCGGATGGGTCTCGGACAGTCGCTGCGGCTGGGAGAGGAAAGCTGATGACCAGTCCCGATCTGGGGGAGTTGCAGCGCCGTGCCGCCGACCGCGCGGCGGCGCGGGCCGGGGGGACCGACCGGCTGCGCGGGCACATCGTCTGCGACGGCCTCGTCCGCATCTTCAAGACCGAGGGCGTCGAGGTGGTCGCGCTGCAGAGCCTCGACCTGACCGTCGACCGCGGCGAGCTGCTCGCCATCGTCGGCGCGTCCGGCTCGGGCAAGTCCACGATGCTGAACATCCTGTCCGGCCTCGACGTGCCGACCGCCGGGATCGCCCGGGTCGCCGGCTACGACCTGCTGACCATGAACGCCCGGCGGCGGCTGCGCTACCGGCGCAAGATCGTCGGGTTCGTGTGGCAGCAGACCGCGCGCAACCTGCTGCCGTACCTGACCGCCCGGGAGAACGTCGAGCTGCCCATGACCCTCGCCGGTGTCAAGAAGCGTGGCCGCGCCCTGGAACTGCTGGAGATGACCGGTGTCGCCCATCTGGCGGACCGGCGGCCCGCCGAGATGAGCGGCGGCGAGCAGCAGCGCACGGCGGTGGCGGTCGCGGTCGCCAACGATCCCGAGGTGCTCTTCGCCGACGAGCCGACCGGCGAGCTCGACGAGGCCACCGCGGCGGACGTGTTCGCCGCGCTGCGCACGATCAACGCCGAGCTCGGCGTGACGATCGTCGTGGTCACCCACGACCACGCGGTGGCGGACCAGGTCCGCCGGACGGTCGCGATCCGCGACGGCCGGACCGCGTCGGAGGTACGCCGCAGCGCCCGCACCGGCGCCGACGGGCTGGAGGAGATCGTGTCCCAGGAGTACGCCCTGCTGGACCGGGCGGGCCGCATGCAGCTCCCCGCCGGGTTCGTCGAGGCCCTGTCGCTGAAGGACCGGGTGCAGCTCACGCTCGAGCCCGACCACGTGCAGGTGCGGCCCGGCGATGAGTGACGTGCTGATCCGCGCGGCCGGGCTGGGCCGCGACTACGGGACGGGCGACCGCATCGTGCACGCCGTCCGTGACGTGTCCTTCGCCACCGGCCGGGGCGAGCTCGTCGCCGTCCGCGGCCGCTCCGGGGCGGGCAAGACGACGCTGCTCAACATCATCGGCGGCCTGGACAAGCCCACCCGGGGCAGCGTCGAGGTCGACGGGCACGACGTCTCCGGCGCGGGCGAGGACGACCTGCTGAAGCTGCGCCGCTCGACGATCGGCTTCGTCTTCCAGTCGTTCGGGCTGATCCCGATCCTGTCCGCCGCCGAGAACGTGAGCGTCCCGCTGCGCCTGGCCGGCTTCGACCCCGCGCAGCGCGAGGAGCGCGTGGCGCTGCTGCTGGAGCTGGTCGGGCTGGGCGGGCAGGCGAACCAGCGGCCGTTCGAGCTCTCCGGCGGCCAGCAGCAGCGCGTGGCCGTGGCCCGGGCCCTGGCCAACGACCCGCCGCTGCTCATCGCCGACGAGCCGACCGGGCAGCTCGACTCCGACACCGGCCGGGCGATCATGGACCTGCTCCGCGCCCTGGTCGACGCCCGCGGCATGACCGCGCTGGTCGCCACGCACGACCCCACGCTCATGGACCGGGCGGACCGCGTGCTCACCCTGCGCGACGGCCGGCTGGAGGAGTAGACGCGCTTCCGCGGGGAATCCGTCCGGTATGACTGCACAAGATCGGCACCCGACGGACGAACCGGACGGCACGACCGCGTACGAAGCCTCCCTGCGCCGCCCGGGCGACTCCGTGAGCAAGCCCGCGCCCTCCGGCGACGACCCGTCCGTGGCCGGCATCGGCGACTTCGCGGGCGCCGAGGCCGGCGACAGCCCCGCGGTGAACCCGCACGCCGGGTACGACGAGGAGGCCACCTCCGGCGACACCTCGGTCTACCGCCCGGACTGATCTGCCATTCGTCTCTCTTATGGACGTCCCCCGACGGGGGCACTCGGCGTATGCTCCGGGACGGCTTTTCCGCCGCTTCCCGGGCCCCCGGGTGCCCTGTCGGGCGATCTGGTGTGCCGGGGTTTCGGAATGGCAGCGGCGTGGCAAGCGGGGCCCTTCGGGACTTCCGTCCCACGGAAGGAAGCGGGCGATGGCCGCCTGGCATGCTGGAACAGTGCAGTCCGTGACCATGACGACCTCCGACCTCGATCAGGCACGATCGCTCATCCGCGATCACTTCTACTCCCACGCCGTCGACGTGCTGTCGCCCGCACCGTGGCGCGCCGAGTTCCACGTGGCCACCGGTGACGCGGTGACCGTGGGCGACTGCTACTTCGGCGCCGACGTGCGGATGCGCTTCGGCGACCTGGGTGCATACCACGTCGACGTCCCCCTCACCGGCGAGCTGGTGTGGCGGCAGGCGCCGCGCGAGCTGTCCGTGGCGACCCCCACGTGCGCCGCGGTCTTCCAGCCGGTGGGGGAGTGCACCCTCGAGCGCTGGAGCGGCGACTGCCAGCTGCTCGCTGTCAAGATCGAGCAGGAGGCGCTGGAGCGTGAGCTCGCCGCGATGCTCGACGCCCCGGTCGTGCAGCGGGTGATGTTCGCGCCGACCTTCGACCTGAGCCGCGGCGAGGGCGCCAGCTGGCTGCGGCTGCTCAAGCTGATCAGCGTCGACGCCCGGGAGCAGCAGAGCCTGCTGCACCATCCCGAGGTCGGCGACCGGCTGCGCGACTCGGTGATCACCGGGCTCCTGCTGGCCGGCCACCACCAGTACCGCCCGATGCTGGACGGGGCGGGCGCGGTGGCTGCCTCGCCCCGCGCGGTGCGCCGGGTGGTGGAGGCGGTGCGCGCGGACCCCCAGCGGGCGTACACGATCGGGGAGCTCGCCAGGATCGCCCTGGTCAGCCGGCGCAGCCTGCAGTACGCGTTCCAGCGGCACCTGGGCACCACCCCGATGGCCTACCTGCGCGACGTGCGGCTGGAGCTGTCGCACGAGATGCTGCGCGACTGCGACCCGGCGGTCACCACGGTGGCCGACGTGGCGTACCGGAGCGGGTTCGCCCACCTCGGGCGGTTCGCGGCGGCGTACCGTACGAGATTCGGGGTGAGCCCCTCCACGACGCTGCGATCCTGAGGAGCGGCCATGGCGCAGGACCCGGACGACGCCCGGCGCTTCGACGACATCGTCGCGCGGCTGCACCACGAGGATCCGGGCTTCACCTCCGCCTTCCAGGAGTCGCCGCACCGCCGGCCGGGCCGGGTGCGGATGCTGATCGGCATCGCGTTCTGCCTGGTGGCACTCGGCATGCTCGCCTTCGGCGGGGTCAAGGGCGCGGTGCTGGCGGTCCTTCCGTGGCTCGTGGGGATGGCGTGCGTGCTGAAAGGTCAAGGGTGAAGTCCCCGGCCCCCATCGGGCGCGCGAAGAGGTAGCCCTGGGCCGTCGTGCAGCCCAGCATCTGCAGCTCGGCGACCTGCGCGGCCGTCTCGATGCCCTCGGCGACGGTGGTCAGCCCGAGCACGCCCGCCAGCCGGATGACGGCCTCGGCGACCCCGGCACCCCGGGTGGTGCCGTCGAGCTTCGCCACGAAGCTGCGATCGATCTTGAGGATGTCCACCGGCAGGTCCGTCAGCAGGTGCAGCGACGAGTAGCCGGTGCCGAAGTCGTCGACGGCCACCCGGATCCCGTACGCCCGCAGCGCCTCGCACGCGGGCACGGCCACCGCCGCGTCCACGATCGCCGACTCGGTGATCTCCAGCACCAGCGCCTCCGCGGGCAGACCCGTGCGGTCCAGCACCGCCCGGACCTGCTCCGGGAAGGCGGGATCCTGCAGCTGCTTCGCCGACACGTTGACGCTGGCGTAGAGGGGCAGGACCGATCGCCACTGCTGCACCTGGCGGCACGCCTCCTCGAGCGCCCACAGGCCCAGCTCGGCGATGACGCCCGTACGCTCGGCGACCGGCACGAACTCGGCCGGCGGCACCGCCCCGAGCACCGGGTGCTCCCAGCGCAGCAGGGCCTCCACCCCGACCGGCCGGCCGCTGCCGAGGTCCACCAGCGGCTGGTAGGCGAGCCGGAGCTGCCCGGAGGCGGCCGCCGTGGCCAGCGCGTCGGCCATCGCGGTGTCCCGGTTGCGGCGGTCGGCCATCGCGGGGTCGTACATGAGCCAGCCGTGGCTGCCGGAGCGCTTCGACTCGTACATGGCCACGTCGGCACGATGCTGCAGCTCGCGCGCGGTGTCGCCGGGGCGGGTGACCGCCACGCCGATGCTGCACCGGATGGTGACCCGCTCGCCGTCGAGGTCGAGCGGGTTGTTGCGCAGCGCGGCAAGGATGCGCTCGGCCACGGCGGTCGCCTGCGCGTCCGTGCCGATGTCGTGCAGCAGCACCACGAACTCGTCGCCGCCGACCCGCGCCGGGAGGTCGCCGCGGCGCACCGACTGGCGTACGAGCCGCGCGAACTCGACCAGCACCCGGTCCCCGGCGTCGTGCCCCAGCGTGTCGTTGACCTGCTTGAAACCGTCCAGGTCGAGCAGCATGAGCGCGGCCCGCTCGTCCTTGAGCTGGTCCAGCCGGGCGCGCAGCCCGGTGCCGTTCGCGAGGCCGGTGAGCCGGTCGGTGACGTTGAGGCGCCGGCTGTCCTGCAGCCAGAACCACTGGCGCAGGGCGAGCGCGCTCGTCGTCACGGCCTGGGCGATGGTCAGCGCGCCCCAGTGCAGGAAGACGTCCTCGTGGATCGTCACGCCCACGATCAGCAGGTTGCCCGCGCCCACGGCCGCGAACGGCACGTACGCCGACCAGGCGGGTACGCGGCCGGTGCCGCTGTCGCCGGAGGTGGGGGCGGCTGCCTGGCGTACGGCGGCGACCGTCATCACCAGCGAGGCGAGCAGCAACGCGCCGTTCGACACCGCCGAGCCGCTGGTCTGCGCGCCGTTGATCCGGATGGCGGAGAAGATCGTGTCCGCGGCGGCGTACAGCAGGATGCCCATCAGCAGCAGCATGGAGGAGCCGGTCAGCTTGCTCACCGGCCCGCGCATGAGCACAGCGCCGACCGCCGCGAGCAGCAGCAGGTTGCCGACCGGATAGCCGACCTCGAAGATCAGGTCCGCCCCCCGGTCCCCGCGGCTGAGCACCGGGTCGAGCACGAAGTACCACACCAGCAGGAAGCCGCTGCTGAAGACGGTGACCACCTCGGCGACGAACGAGCGTCGCACCCCCCGCTCGAGCCGCTGCGCCGACGTCGCCAGCGCGGCCGCCGTCAGGCACCCGAACATGATCAGGCCGCTGGCCACGCCGGCCCACCACCAGCCGCGCAGCCCGGTGACCTCGTGCGCGGTGAACGCCAGGGTCGCGCCGAGGGAGAACGCCCGGCCGGCGCCGGCGAGCAGCCAGGACATCCGGTACGTGCCGCGGCGGGCGGCCCGCACGCTGTACACCGCGCCGAAGCCGTCCAGCAGCACCAGCGACGCCAGCATCACGACGCCGCGCAGCTCGCCGTGCAGCAGGGCCGCTGCCTGCCCCAGCACGGTGAGTGCGATGAGAACCAGGGCCGGCCGCGTCATCCTCCACACGATCGGTTGTTCGGCTGGCGGCGACGCCGGTCACAGGGCCGCACCGATTTGCACCCGATTTTCACCTCATCCGGCGGCGTCAACTTGGGGTTGACGGAGACGTGTCGTCAACCTATGGTTGACGGCATGACGCAGACGACCCCGCCGGTCAGGCTCGACGACCTGATCACGGCGATCACCAAGAACAACACCGACGCCCTCGACCGGCTCTCCGACGCGGTGCTGCTGGCCGACCACATCGGCGAGATCGCGGACCACCTCATCGGCCACTTCGTCGACCAGGCCCGCCGGTCCGGCGCCTCCTGGACCGACATCGGCCGCAGCATGGGCGTGACCAAGCAGGCCGCCCAGAAGCGGTTCGTGGGCAAGCCCGACGCCGACCCGTCGCACGGCTTCAGCAAGTTCTCCCAGGCCGCCCGCAGCGCGGTCGTCGCCGCCATGAGCGAGGCGAAACTCGCCGGCAACGCCGAGATGGTCCCCGCCCACCTCGTGCTCGGCCTCCTCGGCACCGAGGGCACCGCGACCGCGGCGCTGCGTGCGCAGGGGCTCGACCTGGGCCAGGCGCGCGACACCGTGATCGCGACGCTGCCGGCGCGCGGGGACGACGAGCCGGTCCTCATCCCGTACGACGCCCGAGCCAAGAAGGCCCTCGAACTCACCTTCCGGGCCGCCCTGCGCCTCGGCGCCGAGGGGGTGAGCACCGGCCACGTGCTGCTGGGGCTGCTGGAGGAGGAGAACGGCAACGGGGTGCTGGCCACGCTCGGGGTGGACGCCGGGGCGGCCGAGACCTTCGTCGCCCAGGCCCCCGCCGAGCCCCCGGCGTCGGCCTGACCCCGCCTGCCCCCTTACGTGGGGTCGCCGCGGTTGAGCGGGTCGCACAGCGCCGTGGCGGAGACGGCGCCCGGCCCCACGATCAGCGGCGCCCCGGTCGGCGAGTGGCGCCCTGTCGGCGGCCTTACCTACCGAATCTTCCGCCGCCACGCTCGCCGCCGCCTTCTTGATCCCCACGTCGCCCGATTGACCGGCCAGAAGACCGTGAAGGCCCGGCCC
>NZ_JAUQWH010000272.1 GCF_030757795.1 Actinoplanes oryzae | reverse complement strand
CTGTTGCTTCCCACGACGATCACGTACGCCTCTCCGAGGTCCCCGAGCCGCAGCTGCGCGGCGGTGGCGTGCTTGTCGAGGTGCTGGCCGCGCACCTGCCGGCGTACACGAAGATGGTGGTGCGGGGGAACCGCGGCGGCCTGCCCGTGCCGCTGACCCTGGGCCCGTCCTGCATCGGGCGGGTGATCGATGTCGCGCCCGACGTGTTCCATGTCGCGCCGGGCGACATCGTGCTGGACACGGCGCTGCTCGACGCGGGCGGCGGGGACGAGATCCTGGTGGGCTGGGTCGGCCTGGGCGGCGCCGGGGCGGGCAGCGGGCGTACGGATCGCATGCGCGCGCTCTGGCACGACGGCGTCTTCGCCGAACGCGCGCTCTGCGCCAAGGAGACGATGGTCAAGCTGCCCGGCGCCGAGCACCACCCCGACCCGGCCCGGCTGGCCTTCCTGCCGTGGCTGGGCATCGCTGCCGCCGGCCTGCACGCCGCGGGCCCGGTGGCCGGCCGGGACGTCGCGGTGATCGGCGCGACCGGTCAGCTGGGCGGCGCGGCGGTGCTGGTGGCGCTGGCGGAGGGCGCGGCGACGGTGACGGCGGTGGGCCGCAACAAGGAGGCGCTCGACCGGCTCGCCGAGCTCGGGCCACGCGTGCGCACCCACCGGCTGACCGGCGACCGCGCGACCGACGCGCGGGGGATCGGCCCGGTGGACGTGGCGCTCGACGCCCTGGGCGCCACACCGACGGCGGACGCGACGATGGCCGCGTACGACAGCCTGCGCGGGCGCGGCACCTTGGTGCTGGTCGGGGGCGTACGCCAGGAGCTCACCATCCCGTACGGCGACCTGATGCACCGGCGGCTCACCGTGCGCGGCTCGTGGATGAGCGACGACCGGACGGTGGCCACGGTGTGGAACCTGATCCGGTCCGGGGCGCTCGACCTGTCCGCCGTGGAGCTGAGCACGGCCGGGCTCGACGACCCGGCGGCAGCGCTGGACCTCGCGGAGCGCACGACCGGCCTGGGCTTCGTGGCGCTCACTCCGTGAGGACGTCCACGATGTGCTCGGCGATGGCGAGGCTCGAGGTGGCAGCGGGGGAGGGGGCGTTGCGGACGGCCGTGATCGGCCCGCTGCGCTGGATGCGGAAGTCGTCGACGAGGCTGCCGTCGCGGTCGAGGGCCTGCGCGCGCACCCCGGCGCCGGCGCGCACGACGTCGGCCGCGCCGATGGCGGGGACGTAACGGCGGGCGGCCTTCATGTAGGCGCGCTTGGACAGTGAGCCGTACATCTCGCGGACGCCGGTGCGCCAGTGCCGGGCGGCCATGCGCCACGTGCCGGGCCACGCGGTGATCGCGGAGAGGTCGGCCACGGACAGGTCGCGGCGGCGGTAGCCCTCGCGGGCCGTGGCGAGCACGGCGTTGGGTCCGACCTCGACCGTGCCGTCGACGCGGCGGGTGAAGTGCACGCCGAGGAAGGGGTAGCGCGGGTCGGGCACCGGATAGATCAGCCCGCGGACCAGGCCGGCCTTCTCCGGGACGACCCGCATGTACTCGCCGCGGAACGGGATGATCCGCGGCTCGGCGGCGAAGCCGGCCAGCCCCGAGACGGTGTCGCTGCCCAGGCCCGCGCAGATGACCAGCCGATCGACGGTGACGCTGTCATCCGGAGAGCCGACGCGCAGGCCGCCCGGCGCCTGGCTGATCGCGGTGACCGGGAAGCCGAAGCGCACCTCGCCCCCGGCGGCGACGACGTCCTCGGCGAAGCACTCGGCGACCCGGACGTAATCGGTGATGGCGGTGCGCGGCGAGTGCAGCGCGGCCAGCCCGGCGGCGTGCGGCTCGATCTCGCGGATGCCCGCGGCGTCCAGCCGGCGCAGGCCCGGGACCGCGTTCTCGCCCGCGCGGGCGGCGAGCGCGTCCAGGCGTACGACATCATCGGGGGTGACCGCGACGACCAGCTTGCCGCACTCGTCGTAGGGGATGTGCCGCTCGGCGCAGTAGTCACGCAACAACGCGCCGCCGCGCGTGCACAGCCGCGCCTTGAGGCTGCCGGGCTGGTAGTAGATGCCGGCGTGCACGACCCCGGAGTTGTGGCCGGTCTGGTGGACGGCGACCCGGTCCTCCTTCTCGACCACCACGACGCGGATGCCGGGGCGACGGCGGGTCAGCTCGCGGGCGACGGCCAGCCCGACGATCCCGGCGCCGACGATTCCGATGACGTTGTCAGCCACGTCCGCACCCTATGACACGACCCGCTCACGCCGGCGGAATCGACCCGGGGCTATGCCGAACTCGCGACGAAAGGCGGCGGCGAAGCTGAATTCGGTGGCGTAGCCCAGCCGTGCGGCGATGGCGGCCAGCGGCAGCTCGGTGTAGCGCAGCAACTGGGCGCCCTGATCGAGGCGCCGCTTGAGCAGGTACGCGCCGGGCGGCTCGCCCACGGCGGCGGTGAACCGGCGCCCGAACACCGTGCGGGACAGGCCGGCGACACCGCTCAGCTGCGCGGCCGTCCAGGGCCGGTGCGGATCGTCGCGTACGGCCCGCAGCGCCCGCGCGATCGGCGGGTCGACCGAGCCGTCGCCGTCGTGCCGCACCCGCAGCAGATGCACCAGCAGCAGATCGACGACGGCGGGCAGCGCGATGTCATGGCCGGGCCCGTCCCCGCCCGCGTGCTCGACCAGCAGGTCGGCGACGGCTCGCAGCGCCGGGTCGTCCTGCTCGTCGAGGTGGACGGTGACGACCTCCGGCAGCCCGCGGAACGACTCGTGCACGCGCCCGCGGTCGAGGTGATAACAGCAGGAGACCACTTCGACGTCGTACGCGCCGGAGTGCGCCGCCCGCGTCTCGACCGGCGGCACGCCGGCGAGGGGCACGTCGCCGAACCCGTGCGGCGGCCCGAACGGCAGGAACACGATGTCGCCCGGGCGCAGTGGGATCGGCTCGCGCGCCGGCGTGAGCAGCCACGGCGAGCCCCGGCGCACGATGTGCAGCCCCGAGCCGTTGATTTCGGGGAACCCGATGGACCACGAGCCGGCGAACCGGTTGCGGGTCGCCACGGCCCGGCCGGCGCGCGTGGTGGCGACCGCCTCGCTGATCTTGTCCACCGACCGGATGGTACTGCGGGGGCAAAGTCGTATGGAACCGGCGCGTCCCGAGCATGGCCCCGGCGCCGTCCGGTGGTGTTGAGTGGAGGTGTGCAGGAAAAAGAGACGATTATCGATGGAATCCGTCAGGTCTTCCACGTGGCCGGGCGCGGGCCGGTCTGCGTCGCCCACGCCGGCGGACCCGGGCTGGACTGGCGCTACCTGCGCTCGCCCGGGCTCGAGGACCACTTCACCATGGTCTACCTCTCGCCGGTCGGCACCGGGGCTTCGGGGGCCGTGACCGACTTTCACCTCGCCACGTACGTGCGGTTCCTCGCCGGACTGATCGAGGAGCTGGGCGAGGACCAGGTCCACCTGCTCGGCCACTCGCACGGGGGCTTCGTCGCGCAGCAGTACGCGCTGGCGCACCAGGACCGGCTCGCCGGGCTGATCCTGTACTCGACGTCGCCGTACGCGGGACCGGAATTCTGGACCGAGGGCATGAGCCGGCTGGCCGCCTATCCGGCCCGGCACCCGGACGTGCCCGAGGCCGCCGAGGTGCCCGCCGCCTTCCAGCGGGCGCTCGCAGCCCCGGACGACGAGACCATCAGCCGGGAGCTGGCCGCGGCGCTGCCCGTCTATTTCGCGGACTTCTGGTCGCGGCGCGAGGAGCTCGAGCCGTTCCGGGCCGCGATCCGGATGAGCAAGGAGCCGGCCACGGCACCGGACCCGGTGGTCTTCGACGTCCGGGAGCGGCTGGGCGAGCTCAAGGTGCCCACGGTGATCGTCGCGGGCCGCCACGACTTCCTGTGCGCCCCCGGCTGGACGGCCCTGCTCGCCGACGGGATCCCGGGCGCCGAGATGCGGTGGCTGGAGAACAGCGGCCACTTCGGTCACGTGGAGCAGCCGGCGGAATTCACCGAGGCGGTGCTTACACTGCGCTGATGATCGACGTGGCGCCCGTACGGCCGGCGGTGTTGTCTCCCGGGGACCTGGTGACCCTCGTCGCGCCGTCCGGGGCCATGCAGCCGGAGCGCGCCGCCGCGGCCGAGCAGGTGCTGACGTCGTGGGGCCTGCGGGTGCGCCTCGGCGCCCATGCCCTGAGCCGGTGGACCTTCCTGGCCGGCACCGACGAGGAACGGCTGGCGGACCTCAACGACGCCTTCCGCGACCCGGAGGTGCGCGGCATCCTGTGCCTGCGCGGCGGCTACGGCGCGCAACGGATCGTCGACGACCTCGACTTCGCCGCCGTACGCGCCGATCCCAAGCTGGTGCTGGGCTTCTCCGACATCACGGCGTTGCACGTCGCGCTCTGGTGCGAGGCCCGGCTGGTCACGGTGCACGGCGCCACGGTCGGCCTGCTCGACCGCGGCGCCGGCACCGCCACCGCGCGCAGCCTGCGCTCGGCGCTGATGACGTCCGCGCCCACGGTGCTGGTGGCGGACCCCACGGAGGACACCTTTCCCGTACGCTCCCCGGGCCGCGCCGAAGGCGTCCTGCTCGGCGGCAACCTGGCCGTCCTGGCGGCCACCGCGGGCTCCCGGCACAAGCCCGACCTGACCGGGGCGATCCTGGTGCTCGAGGACGTCAACGAGGTCCCCTACAAGCTCGACCGCCTGCTCGTCCAGCTGCAGCGCGCCGGCTGGCTCGACGGGCTCGCCGGCGTCGCCCTGGGCCAGTTCACCGGCTGCGGACCGGCCGAGCACGTGCAGCAGGTCTTCGCCGAGCGGCTGCTGCCCCTCGGCGTGCCCGTGCTGGGCGGCCTGGCCGTCGGCCACGGGACGGAACAGGAGTCTTTCGCCCTGGGCGTGCCCGCGGTGCTCGACGCCGGCGAGGGCACGCTGACCGTGCCACCCGCCGGACGCCGCGTCACCGCTTGACGGTGAACGTGAAGTCGCCGGAGAGCTTCCCGCTCAACCGGTGCGCCGAGACGATCCTCCCGCCGGCGATCAGGCGTTCCACCTCGGCCCGGGACAGCTTGCAGCCTTCGGCGATCAACCGCACCGGGCGTACGGGAATGGGCGCCGCGAAGCGGACCGCGACGTCCTCGACCGGATCCGTCCCGTCGGTGACGAGCCGCCACGCGCCCGCCCAGTCGAGGGCGATCCGGTTGCGGCGCTGCACGACCGGGTCCCGCAGCACCTCGGCGATCAGCCCGGCATCGTTGTCGTGCAACCGATCCAGCAGGTACGGCGGGATCGCGCGCACATTGGTCCGCTCCAGGACGGAGAGCTTCGCCGTCGTCCCGCACCCCGCGCAGAGCACGAGAAGCCAGACGTCGAGCAGTTTGTGATTGGCATTGACGCGGAACTTGCCGCTCGCCCGGAAGGTTGCGGCCGGGCACACGTGGCACCGGCGGAGCACGAGCGGCGGGCAGGTGGGCACGACGGCCCAGGAACTGAGCACGGGAAGGACACCCATTCTTCGTGAGAAAAACCGCAGCAAGAAGAAGCGCGACGCCTTGGGCAGCGGCGCGCGACGATTCAGCGCTCGGAGAAGCTCACAGGGTGTACAACGGCATGTCCTCTGTCCGGCCGACACGGATGACCGGCACGCTAGCGGCGCCCGGCGCGCGGCTCCACCGGTTTTCCACGGCCCCCGGAACGGCTCGTACGCTGGGAGGCATGCCACGCCCCCGCAAGTTCGTCGAGCGCGATGTCGTCAGCAGCGCCGGCGAGGTGTTCGCCGTCCACGGTCTCGCCGCCACCACGCTGGACGACCTGGTGCAGGCGACCGGCCTCGGCAAGCAGAGCCTCTACAACGCGTTCGGCGGCAAGCGGGAGCTGTTCCTGCGGGCGCTCTCGGAGGACCGCGAGGAGGCCGCCCGGGCCGTCACCGAAGCGCTCGGGCACCGCGACGCCGCCCCGGTGGAACTGATCCGGGGGCACATGCTGCGCCTGGCGATCGAGTTCAGCCGCGCCGACACCCGGGTCTCGCTCACCACGCGGGCCCTCGTCGAGTCGACCGGCGAGCAGGACCAGCTCGCGACGGCGACGAAGGCCGGCATCGAGGAGCTCGCCGAGATCTACGGGCACTGCCTGGAGGATGCCCGGGCGAGCGGCGACCTCCCGGCGGACGCGAACGTGCCGTCGCTGGCGATGTACTTCGTCGCGATCACCCGGGGGATGGAGCTCCTCGGCCGCGCGGGCGTCGGGCGCGCCGCCCTCACCGCGGTCGCCCTCGACGCGCTCCGCGTGCTCCGCGACCCGGATTCGTGACCCTGTAGGTTCGGCGGGTGACTGATATCGATCTGCTGCCGGAAACCCGTCGCGCCCTGCTGCACAGGCTGGCCACCGGGCAGGTGGAGGGACGCGCGCCGTCCGTCGTCGCGGCCGTCGTACGAGGCGGGCAGCCGGTCTGGACGCAAGGCTGGGGCACGGTCGACGGGGCAACGCCCGGCGACGACGTGCAGTACAGGATCGGGTCGATCAGCAAGACCTTCGTGGCCGTCCTCGTGCTGCGGCTGCGCGACGCCGGCCGGCTCGCACTCACCGACCGGCTGGAGCAGCACCTGCCCGGCACCGCGGCGGGCGACGTCACCGTCGGCGAGCTGCTCGCGCACACCTCCGGGCTCGCGGCCGAGACCCCGGCGCCGTGGTGGGAACGCTCGCCGGGCGCGGTGCGGCCCGAGATCGCCGACATCCTCGGTGCCGACCCGCGCAAGCACCCCGCCGGGCGGCGCTTCCACTACAGCAACGCCGGGTACGGCCTGCTGGGCGCCCTGGTCGGCCGGCTGCACGACGAGCCGTGGTTCGACGTGCTGCGCCGCGACGTGCTGGAGCCGCTGCGCCTGACCCGCACGTCACTGATGCCCCAGGCCCCGCACGCGCACGGCTGGGCGGTGCACCCGTGGGCCGACGTGCTGCTGCCCGAGCCCGCCGAGGACGCCGAACTGCTCGCCCCGGCCGGGCAGCTGTGGTCGACGACCGCCGACCTGGCGCGGTTCGCCACCTTCCTGCTGCACGGCGACGACCGGGTGCTGTCCGCGGACACGGTCGCCGAGATGCGCGAGCCCGCGTGCCCGCCCGAGGC
>NZ_JAUQWH010000271.1 GCF_030757795.1 Actinoplanes oryzae | reverse complement strand
TGGCCTTGAACCGCAGCTTCTGCGACTCGGCGTACTCGTCGCCGGCCAGCATGGTCATCGGGCCGCCGAGCAGCTGCATCGTGAGGACCGCGTTGCCGTACGCCAGCAGGTCCCCGGCGAAGAACTCGGCGCCGCGCACCTCGTCGTGGTTGCCCGTGCCGGTGAACTCCTCGGTGAGGAACGAGCTGCCGATCCACCGGAACACCGCCTCCACGTCCTGGTGCGTGAACGCGTCGAGAAGCTGTTCGTACCCTTTGGACTGGATGACGTCGCCGACCCGCGCGCTGTAGTCCTTGCGGTCGTGGTCCTCGGGGACGATCAGCAGCGAGGCGTCCGGCCCGCGCAGCTCGCGGACCTTCATCTCGACCCACGGCAGCGTCTGCTCGAAGAACTCGTACGGCATGCCGAGCGCGTGGTCGATGCGGAACCCGTCGGCGCCCAGGTCGGTCGCCGCCCAGGCCATGGCCCGCCCGATGTAGGCGAGCACGCGCGCGTTCTGCTGCGTCCGCGCGTGCCAGATCCGCTCGCCGGGGTGCCCGCCGTGGTTCAGGTGCTTCACGTCGGGCCAGGTGCCGTACCAGTCGGGCGAGTAGGTCTCCCGCACGTCGGCCGCGCCGAACGGGTTGTAGTGCCCGTCGGGGAAGCGCCCGGCGTACAGCTGCGGCAGCATCCACTCGGCGTAGTTCTTGATGCTCTCGTCGACCGGGCCCTCGAGCCGCTGCCGCACCTGCCCGAGCTGCCCCTCGTCCACGGCCACCTGGCTGTAGTCGCGGCGCCGCACGTCGCCCTCCGGGAACCGGTCGCGGAAGACGAAGTTGTGCCCCACGTGGTTGGGCGCGATCTCGAACAGCACCTTCATGCCCAGCTCGTGCGCCCGGTGCACCAGCCGGCGCATGGCGTCGTTGGCCACGGTGCGCTGCCGGTCGAGGTCCCAGCCGGGCACCGCGCGCGCCTGCTCGGACAGCTCCGGGTCGATCGCGAACCAGTCCGTGCTCGCGTAGTCGCTGCCCGCGTCGTCGACCGCCGCCAGCCCGTCCCACAGGTCCAGCCGGTAGGGCACCTGCAGCCACACGCAGCCCACGCCGTCGGCCGCCAGCTTGTCGAGGGTGTAGAAGCCGCCGTCGCCGCGCAGCATGTCGTCGATCGTGGAGATGTCGGTGCTGTCGGAGCGGGCGTTGGCCTTGTCGATCGGGACCTGCCGGACGTACAGGCTCGCCACCCCGGGGTCGCGCACCCGGAAGACCAGCCGGTTGCCGAGGTCGTGCGGGCGCGGTTCGCCGTGGTCCGGCGCCCAGTGGCGTACGCCGCCCAGCTCCACGAACGCCGTCGCCACGAACGTCCCCCGCTGCGCCGGCGGCAGCGTCGCCCGCCACGCGACCTGATGGTGGTCCTCCGGTTCCACCGGCGTCATCGGCTCAGCCCGGAACTGCCTCGGATCCGCCGCGTTGTAGTTCGTCCACACGAACGCGGCGGCACTGTCCAGTTCGGACCGCTCGGTGGCGGTGACGCCCAGGCCGACGGTCAGCTCCTCCCCCGGGCTCAGCCGGACCCGGTCGGTCCCCGGGCGTACCTGCGCGGTCCCGAACCCCATCGCAACGATCACGGCCGTCCCCCTCCTCAGGCATCCCTCCCAGGATTCGCCCGCGGCGGCCCCCCGTCTTCCGGCAACTCCCTGAAACTCACCCCACGAGCGTGATCAGGTCCTCGTAGAGGCGCAGGTCGGCGTCCACGCTCTCGTACGGCGGGTCGCCCAGGATCACCTCGGTGACGCCGGCCTCGGCGAGCGGCTTGAGCTGCTCGGCGATCTCCGCCGGGGAGCCGCCGAGGAAGGGCCGGTCCGGGCCGAGCGGGTGCGCGCTCATGGGGGCCACGGCGCGGACGACCACCGGCAGCGTCGCCGGGTCACGGCCGTGGGCGGCGGCCTCTTCCCGGAAGGTACGCACGGCCGCCGAGACCTGTTCGGCGGAGAACCCGGACGGGTTGATCCCGTCGGCTATCCGGGCGGCGCGCCGCAACCCGCCCTCGGAGTTCGCGGCGAGCAGGATCGGCAGATGCTCCTGCAGCGGCTTGGGGTTCACCTCGGACGCCTCGATCGCGTAGAAGCGGCCCTCGTACGCCACCGGATCCGGGCCCCAGCAGGCGCGCAGCGCGGCCACGAAGTCGTCCATGCCGGCGCCGCGCCGCCGCAACGGCACGCCGGCGGCCGCGAACTCCTGCGGCAGCCAGCCCTGGCCCAGCCCGGCGACGACCCGGCCGCCGCTGAACCGGTCGAGGGTGGCCAGGCGGCGGGCGAGCATCACGGGCGTGTGCAGCAGCGCGATCAGGCAGCTGGTGCCGAGCTTGACCCGGGTGGTCGTCGCGGCGACATGACTGAGCGTTTCGAGCGGCTCGTAGGTCAGCCGGTACGCCTCGGGCAGCCGCTCCAGCGTGCCGTCCGGCCCGGGCACGGCCGGGGCGATCGGCCGCAGCAGGCGCTCGTACGTGTAGATGGTGCTGTAGCCCAGCTCGTCGGCCGCTCCGGCGATGCGGACGATGCTGTCGGGCGACGCGAGGGGGCCGGAGGTCGGCAGCGCGATTCCGAGTTCCATCCCGGCAATCTCGCACCGGCCGGCCGCCGGCCCCCTGGGACTGTCGTCTCCCCGACTGTTACTTGGCCGCGTGCGTCCCCGGCAGGTGGATCTCCTCGGGCTCCGGCGGCAGGTCGCTCACCCCGTGGGCGACGGCCTCCTCGTGCCGCTTGTGCGCCGCCGGCAGGGCCAGGGCGGCGCCGATGGCCAGGACCGCGACGCCGGCGCAGGTCCAGAAGCCGTACGTGAAGGCGTCGTCGGTGGGCAGGCCCTGCGGCGTGGTGTGCGAGGTGATGACCGCGGCGACCACCGCGGTGCCGATGCTGCTGCCGATCGTCCGGGCGATGGTGTTGACGCTCGTCGCCTCACCGGTCTGGCTCGCCGGCACCGCCTCGATGATCGCGTTGGACATGGCCGCGAAGGCGAAGCCGATGCCCGCGCCGGTGAGGATGCCGGACGCCAGCACCTGCCAGATCTGGCCGTGCGCGAGCGCGGGCAGCGTGAAGGCGGCCACCACGAACACGGCGCCGAGGAACATCGGCAGCTTCGGGCCGTACTTGCGGTTGAGGATGCCGGCCAGCGGGCCGAACAGCACCATCATCACGACGGTCGGCAGCAGGAACAGGCCCGCCTGCGAGACCGACTTGCCGAAGCCGTAACCGGTCGCCTCGGGCAGCTGCAGCAGCGTCGGGACCAGCAGGAACGTGCCGAACATCGCGAAGCCCAGGATGAGGGCGACCAGGTCGGTGGCCCACACGCCGCGGATCGTCATGAGCCGCATGTCGATCAGCGGCTCCTTGACCTTCAGCTCCACGAAGACGAAGACGACCAGGCCCACCACGCCGAGCACGAGCAGGCCGACGGTCTTCGCGTCGCCCCAGCCCCACGCCTGGCCCTTGCTGATCGCCAGCAGCAGCGCCACCAGCGACACCGACAGGATGACCGTGCCGAGGATGTCGAGCTTGCCCGGCGTCCGGACCGGCGACTCCTTCATCCCGAAGATCGCGCCGATCAGCGCCACGATCACCAGCACCAGCGGCAGCCAGAACAGCCAGTGCCAGGACAGGTGCTCGACGATCGGGCCCGCGGCCACGATGCCGATGCCGGCGCCGACACCGAAGATCGCCGAGATCAGGCCGACCGTGGTGGCGACCCGCTCGCGGGGCAGCTCGTCGCGGACGATGCCGATCGACAGCGGCAGGATCGCGCCCGCCGCGCCTTGCAGCACCCGGCCCGCGATCAGCACGGCCAGGTTGGGCGCTAGGGCGGCCACCACCGTGCCGGCCGCCAGGATCGCCAGCACGGCGATCAGCACCTTGCGCTTGCCGGCCATGTCGCCCAGCCGGCCCAGGATGGGGGTCAGGACCGAGGCCGACAGCAGGTACGCCGTGACGACCCAGCTGACGTCGCCGGTCGACACCTCCAGCTCGCGGCCGATGGTGGACAGCGCCGGCGACACGAGCGACTGGAGCACCGCGAACGCCAGGCCGCCCAGCGCCAGGTACAGCACCAGGAGCCCGCCGCCCTTGGCGTGGTCCTCGTCCGGAACGGTCCCGTTCTCGATGGTGGTGGTCATGATTCCTTCAGCGGTCGATGTAAACGCGTGCTGACTTATTATCGGCCGCCCCGGCGCCAAGTCAACAAATGCTTACGTGGCGCGGATCACTGCGTCATGCACGCTTCGCCACCCCTGCGGCGCCCTCCGCCGGATCCCCCTGCCGCGCCGCCTGCTTCGTCCGCTGCCCGGGGATAACCGGCCTGACCGTGCGCGGCACGACGGCGGCGACGACGGCCAGCAGAGCCACCGCCACCAGGGCGTCGAGCCAGTAGTGGTTGCCCGTGGAGACCACGACGAGCAGCGTGATCAGCGGGTGGGCGAGCCACAGCCACCGCCACCTGGCCGCGGGGCCGGCGGCCGCCATCAGGGCCAGCGCGATCACCAGGGCCCAGCCGACGTGCAGGGAGGGCATGGCGGCGTACTGGTTGCTCAGGGTGTCGGTGTCCGGCGGCCCGTAGACGGCGGGCCCGTACAGCGAGCCGGTGTCGACCATGCCCGTGCCGCGCTCCAGACGCGGCGGCGCGAGCGGGAAGGCGATGTGCAGCGCGAGCGCGGCGGCCGTCAGCCCGGCCAGGATGCGACGGGTCCGCAGATAGACCTCCGGACGCCGCACGTAGAGGTAGACGAGGCAGATGGCGGTCGCCGGGAAGTGCACGTACGCGTAATAGCTGTTGGCGGCCACGACCAGCCAGCCGTGCTCCAGCAGCGCACCCTGCAGCACGTGCTCGCCCGGCAGGTGCAGCAGGCGCTCGAAGTCCCACACCGAGCCGGCATTGGCCATGGCCTCCCCGGTGTGCCCGGTGGTGAGGATCCGCCCCGCCTTGTACGCCATGAAGAGCGCGACAACCAGCAGCAGCTCGCGCAGCGCCGCCCTTCCGCGGGCCATTGCTCGCGCCATGGACCCCTCCCCCGTTGGAGTAAACGCTTGCTGACTTCAACGTAGTGAGCCGTCGCCCTTTGTTCACTACGATGTGAGCGGGAGAACAACTCCCTCCCGCATCCTCGGCCCCGCCCGCAAGTCAACGACTGTTTACACTTGGTTGCGGGCGCGTTACGCTGCAGGGAGGAGACGAGAGGACGGTCCGTGGCTGCACCAACCGCCGCCTGTGCCGGCGAGACCCCCCGCCGGCGGCGCAACGCCTCGCAGACCCGCCAGCTGCTGCTGGAGGTGGCGAGCACCCGCTTCGCCCGAGACGGCTACGCGACCACCACCGTGCGCGACATCGCCGACGCGGCCGGGGTCAACGTCGCCCTGATCAACCGCTACTTCACCTCGAAGGAAGGCCTCTTCGAGGCGTGCCTGACCACGGCCTTCCTCGCCCTCAAGAAGGAGACGACGGGCCTGACCCGCACCCGGATCGCCGAGGGCATCGCCCGCCGCGTCCTCGGCTCCGCCAGCGACGAGGGCCTCCACGAGGCCATGCTCCTGCTCCTGCGCTCCTCGGGCGACGAACGCATCGACGACATGCGCCGAGCCCTCCTGCGCTCCATGAGCGAACGCCTCGCCGAAGCAGTCGCCGGCCCCGGCACCTCCACCGACGACGGCGTCCTGCTGCGAGCCCAGATCGTCCTGGCCACCACCCTCGGCATGACCATGCTCCGAGCCTCCCTGGCCACCGACCCCCTGGCCTCCGCCTCCGAGGCCGACCTCGTCGGCCCCCTCGACGACCTGGTCCGAGCCCTGCTCCCGGTCAAAGACTGACCCAGTAACGCCGCTTGACCCCGACAGCCGTCTCCCGCACGCCCACCGGCCTCCTCGATGATGCGCGCGCACGCGGCATCGTCTGGCGAGCACGTCAAAAGGACGCCGCCGAGCCCCAGGGCGCGCGCCCGGCCAAGCGTCGTCCCGAGCGCCACGTCGCAAGGGCCCACTCCGCGACAGCCGCGGCGCACGCTGTAACCGATGTGGCCGCCCGCCTCGAGCAACCGCAACTCGGCCGGCCCCGGCACGGCGTCACGCCACGTGATCCATCAGTAGGTCGAGCGCCCGACATGACCGGGCGGAAGCGCCTCGTGCGGATCAGCACCGCCGCGCAGCCCGGCGACCCAGGCGTCGAAGCCTGTCATGCTGTGCACGTCGTCGCCGTCCCGCGGCCCTGAAGCGTCCATATGCTCTCACTTGCGCTCACCACCTCTCCAGGCAGAGCCGCCGCTCGTGATCATTGCTGCCATCCCTTGCGGAGATCGTTCCGAATACGGCGGCAGCCGTGCATGCGGGTTGCCGGACGCACTCATCACACCATTGTCATAAACCTGACTTCACCGCTTGCCGAAGCAAAGGCCCTTCACCACATCAGGGGTAACGGAGGTTTCGCGAGGACATCCGGCCTCGCCACACACCCCCCATCCCTGTAGCGTCATCAGGTGGCATCTCACCTTCGCAAAGGAGGAGTATGGCCGAGGTTTTCGTCAGTTACCGGTCCGCCGATGCCGCGAAGGCACGCACGTTGTCCCAGGCGCTGCGAGCTGCCGGCCATGGCGTCTGGTTCGACGAGTGGCGAATCAATCTTGGCGACTCTGTGGTGGAGCGTATATCGGCTGGGCTGACCGGCACGGCATACCTGGTTCTCTGCTACTCGAGTTCCGGAATCGACTCGCCATGGATGAGCCGGGAATGGATGTCGAGTCTGGCCCGCCAACTGGATGGCCGGTCGATCAAACTTCTGCCGGTACGTCTCACCGGTGATGCGGTACCCGCCATACTCGCGGACCTGAAGTATGCCGACCTTGTCGCTGATTGGGATGACGGAGTACGCCGCCTCCTGGCAGCCATCCGATGAGTGACCCGCCCCGGCGCCGCCCCATTCTCATCGCGCACGCCGTGGGTGACGAGGAGCATGCCGAACAGGTAGCCGCGCCCCTTGCGGCCGCTGGATACGAAGTCGTGCATCAAGGCACGGTGCTGGTCGGCGAAAGCCTGATCGCCGAGGCGAGCCGGGTGCTGGCCGCCGGCGGCCCGGTCGTGCTCTGCGGCACGGCTCGCGCAGCCGGCAGCCGGTGGGCACACCGGCTGGTGCACGCGAC
>NZ_JAUQWH010000270.1 GCF_030757795.1 Actinoplanes oryzae | reverse complement strand
ACCCCAACCGAAACGGCGGGCGTCCATAGCGGCGTGCAGCACGGCTCGGGCCGCCGGGTCGGCCGTTCGATACCGCTGGATCTGCGCGGGGCCGCCGGCGAGGTACTGGGTGATGTGCCCTTCCTCGGCCCGGGCGAGGGCCTCGGCGAGGCGGGCGTCGGTGACCGCGGCCTCGGCGAGTCGGCCCGATTCGACGGCTCCAAAGGTTTCCGGAACGGGAATCAGGTTGCCTGTGAGGAGGATCCGCGTGTTCGGCCGGGTGTCGCTGCCGATCTCGACCTCGGCCGGGGCCAGGCGCAACCGGTACTCGTGCCAGAGCGTCCCCAGGATCAGGACGAGGGCGCAATCGGGGTTGCGGAGCGTTTCCGACAACCCGGCCGCGATCGTTTCATCCCGGCGAATGTCGTCGGTGTACAGGTAGCGGGGCAGTTCGTTCAGCCACAGCACGGTATGCGCCCCGACCGACGGCAATCGCTCGACTAGTTCGTCGGGCGACGCCGGGTGCCACAGCCGCCAGTGGCTCGGCAGGCGGTGGACCTGTTCCCAGGCCGAGCGGGTCTTCCCCGTCGAGGAGTTGCCGAGCAGCAGGGCGATTCCGCTGTCGCCGGCGGCCGCCTTCTGCACAATTTTCTCGAGATCACCGTCGTGCTGGCGGGGAACGTACGGCGGCAGCGCGGGCAGGCCGGTGGTGTCTCCGAACGGGGTGATCGCCTCGTGGACGTCGAGGACGAACGGGCTCTCCGCCTCGGATATCGGGCGGCCAGGGCCCTCGTCCGCGCCGTACGAATAGCGGGGTTTCATCGCGCGCCGCAGGAGCTCGGGGGCAGCGGAGGCGTCGAACACCTGCCGGCGCTTGTCGACCGTGACCGTGCGGGAAGCCCGTCGCGCCGTATCGGCGAAGGCGTCCTGGATGTCGACCCACCAGGCCTCGTTGTCGTCCGGGTGCGACAGGACCAGAATGACGGTGGCATTGCCGCCCAGCCAGTAGTGCAGGTCGCGTTCGCGGCAGGTGTAGCGGAAAGACGTGTCGGTCTCGCCCGGGAACGGCAGCGTGCTGGCCTTGCTCTGCACCAGCAGTGTCAGGTTGAGAGCCTCCTGGGTGACGGGATCGACGAGCTCGATGCGGCCATCAAATTCCATGATCGAGCCGGTGTGGTTCGAAGAGGAAGCCCATCGCGGTGACCCGAGTATGGATCAGCGCCATGCCGGCCTCACCGATGAGGGTTTGCCGGCTGACCTTCTTGCCTCGAGACACGACCCGTCATCCTCACCGCTCGGCGCGGAACCTGACACTCCCGGCGAGTATGCCTCGCGGGTACGACAACTCCGGCGGCCGAGCGCAAATGTCGGCCACCCGACAGCCGATGGCCGCTGGCCCGCGCCGTGTCAGGATGCCTGAGCGCGTGGACGTCTGCACCCGGTGGGGCCGGGCATTGCGTCGGAAGATGTCAGCGCGGACAGTGGGATGATCTAGGTGCGCCGAGGCCGACATCGATGGCGAGTTTCCAGCCCGCACCTTTCCCCCCATCGTGGCGATCACTCCGTCGACGGGTTCTTGCACAGGGCTCACGCCTATGTCTCCACCGCCAGCCACGGATAGAGTCACCGGATGACGTGGGTAGAGCCGGAAAAGTGGTACGCGCAGCTGGCGTCCTTCCACGCCGCCGCCCTGTTCATCACGGACGACGCCGGCCGGGTGCTGCTGGTCAAGCCGAACTACCGCGATCACTGGGCCATCCCCGGCGGCTACGTCGACCAACACGAGAGCCCACACGCTGCTGCCGGACGCGAACTACGAGAAGAACTCGGCCTCGCCCTGCACGTCGGTGACCTGCTCGTCGTCGACTGGGCCTCGCCGGCCGGGCCGCGCCCGCGGGCCCTGGTGAACTTCATCTTCGACGGCGGTCGGCTCACCAGAAACCACAGCATCCGCGTCGATTCCGACGAGCTGGAAACCTTCGGATTCCATCACCCCGAGCAGTGCCGACGTCTACTCCCGCCGCGCGTCGCACCGCGCGTCGAGGCCGCACTTGCCGCCCGGACCAAAGGCACGACGATCTATCTCACTGACGGGGCATCGCCGGCGCACTCCTGACAACCCCAGACTCTCCGGGTCGTCAGCGGCCTTGGCCTCCGACCTCGGATCGCAGCCGCTCAGGTTCGAAGCCGGGCGGCGACGTTTTGCAGGTGAGGAAGAATTTGCATCAGGCCAGCCACACGACGATGCCCGTCAGGCCGGTCAGCACCGCTGCCACGCCCGCGCGGATCGCGTCGGCGCAGCGGGCCGCCGTGAAGGATGCCGGGTCGTAGGTGGAGGCGGAGCCCAGGCCCTCGCCGCGGAAGGAGGCGCCTGCCCAGTCGACCGATGTCACGTTGTTGGTTGGTTCGGCCAGTTCGGCGCCGACGACCAGGAATTGCTGGTCGAGGTGGTTCGGGGTGACGACGGCTAGCGGGTCGATCAGGTCGTTGCCGGCGGTGACGATGAGGTCCGGGTGCATGTTCATGGCCTTCACGATGTCCGGTACGGGATCGTGCCCGGCCGTCACGACGCGAAGCTCGACGTCCAGCGCCGCCGCCCACTCCTTGACGCCCGTGACCAGGGCGGCCGTCGACGCGTCGGCGCCCTTGGTCAGCAGGACCACGCGGTAGCCGTCCGACGGGTGGACCGCGTCCCACGATCCCGGGGCCGGTGTGATGGTGGCCTCGGGCGCCGGGGTGGCCGTGACGAAGCCCGCGCCGAGTACGCCCATCGCGGAGGGCTGGGGCCGCGGCTCGGACCAGTCGTCGGCGGAGCCACAGCCGGCGAGCAACAGAGCGGTGACCAGGGCCGAGGCGCGGAGGAAGGGACGCACGGAGGCAGTCTTACCGCGGATTCCGCCCCGCACCAGGTGATCTTGGCAGCTTGTCGCCCTCGGTTCGCCGAGTGATCTTCTGCCGTTCACCCGCGGCATGGAACGTGCTCTGGCCAAGTGAAGGAGCACCATGTTGCGACGCATCTCCGTCATCGCACTGGGGGTCGCTGCGACAGCGTTCTCCCTGCTGAGCGCCCAGCCGGCGCTCGCACACGGCTTCTCGTCGACCGTCTACGCGGATGTCACCGCCGGCGACGAGGGGCATGTGCGGACGCGGCTGGAGCTCGAGTACGACCTCTTCCTCGTGTCGGCCGCCGACACGCAGCACGACGATCCGCTGTTCCGGTCGGGGACTCCCGCCTTCGAGGCCGGCGACACCGAAGGCATGGCCGCGGCCCTCAACGCCCACGCGGACAATGCGGTGCGCTACGTCACGGAGCGATTCGGGGTCGACGACTGTACGGCCACCCGCGCCGGCGACTTCGCGATGACCGAGCGCGAGGGCGTTCCGTACGCCGTCCTCGATCTGGACTGGGACTGTCCCGGCGACGACCACGAGATCCGGGCGGAGCTGTTTCCCGACGGCGAGGGTTACATCAAGGACGTCAAGACCATCGTCACGTACGACCTCGGCGGCAAGACCGGCAGCGCGGCCCTCGACCGGGAGCACACCACCTTCTCGATCGGGCAGACCTGGTACGAGCGCTTCGGCGAGTTCTTCCTCCTCGGCGCCGAGCATCTGCTCTTCGGTATCGACCACATCCTCTTCGTGCTCGCCCTGATCGCCGGCTCGCGACGGCTCAAGGAGATCGTGCTTGCCGTCACGAGCTTCACGGTGGCGCACTCCGTGACGTTCGTGCTTGCCGCGCTGGGACTGGTGGACGTACCCGCCAAGGTCGTCGAACCGATCATCGCGCTGTCCATTGCCGTGGTCGCCGCCTGGGGTCTGTGGAATCTGCGGAGGAAGAAGGAGGAGCAAGGCACCGGCTGGGGGCGGCTCGCCGTTGTCTTCGGCTTCGGGCTCGTGCACGGGCTCGGGTTCGCCGGGGCGCTCGGCATCGACGAGGCCTGGTCGTGGACGCTCCTCTGGTCGCTGCTCGTGTTCAACATCGGCATCGAAGTCGTCCAATTGAGCATCATCGCCGTCGTCTTTCCGCTGCTGATGCTGCTTCGCCGGCGCAGCCCGGCGGCCGGCCGCTGGGCCACCGGCGCGATTTCCGCCGGTGTGTCCGTCATGGGCCTGGTCTGGTTCGTCCAGCGCCTGGTCGCTGCTTAGGTCTTCCGGGACGGTCCACTCCCGATATTGATCTTGTTCATGCGGCGTTCACGGGGCGCCTAAAGCTTGATCGTGCACGTTTTCCTGACAGAGGACGGACCTCATGAGATCCACCAAAACACAGCGTCGTCGCGTGGCCGCCGGTGCCACCGCGGTGGCGCTGGGCCTGACCGTGGCCCTCGGCTCCGGCTTGGCCGTCCCCGCCAGCGCCGCCGAGGCCACCCAGCCCACCGGCATCATCCTCGGCGTGGGCGCCACCGAGCAGCAGCGCATCGTCACCTGGTACACCTCGGTCGACACCGCGCAGTCGGTGCAGCTGGCCCCGACCTCCGCCGTCGTCAACGGCGAGTTCCCGGCCAGTGCCGCCACCTTCGCCGCGCTCGGTGGGGCGAACATCTCCACGAGCGGCGGCTTCAACCGGCACGCGACCCTCACCGGTCTCAAGGAGAACACCGCCTACTCGTACCGCGTCGGCAGCGCCGCCGACGGCTGGTCGCCGGCGTACACCTTCAAGACGCAGGACTTCGAGGGCGACTACGACTTCCTGTTCTACGGCGACCCGCAGATCGGCGCCTCCGGCAACGTGGCCAAGGACCAGGCCGGCTGGGTCGACACCGTCAACGTGTCGCTCGCCGCGAACCCCGACGCCGAGCTTCTCGTCTCCGGCGGCGACCAGGTCGAGACCGCCAACACCGAGGCCCAGTGGGACGCCTTCCTGGCTCCCCAGCAGCTGAAGAGCTACCCGTGGGCGGCCACCATCGGCAACCACGACGTCGGCGGCAAGGCGTACGAGCAGCACTTCTTCACCCCGAACTCGGACCGCTCGGCCGCGTACTACGCGAACGGCAACCCGGCATCCAACACGTCCGGCGGCGACTACTGGTACATCTACAAGGACACGCTGTTCATCGACCTGAACAGCAACTCCTACCAGACGTCGACCGGTGGCGGCGGCGACGCGGCCCACGTGGCCTACGTCACCGACGTGATCAACAAGCACGGCGGCGACGCCAAGTGGACCGTGCTGGTCTACCACCACTCGATCTACTCGGCCGCCTCGCACGCCAAGGACGCCGACAACAAGGTGCGCCGGGTCGACTTCCCCGCCACCTTCTCGAAGCTGGGCGTCGACCTGGTCCTGCAGGGTCACGACCACGTCTACACCCGCAGCTACGAGATCAAGAACGGCGCGAAGGCCAACCCCGACGAGAAGCCCGGCGACTCGGACGTCTTCGTCGGCCCCGGCGGCGTCATCTACATGACGGCGAACTCGGCCTCCGGCTCGAAGTACTACGACATCACCGCTCCGGACACCAGCGGGACGAGCGGTGCCGGCAACGGCGCCGACCCGCAGAAGCCCGAGAACTACTGGTACAACTCGGTGCAGAACCAGGAGCACGTCCGCTCGTACGTCAAGGTGCAGGTCCGCAGCGACAAGCTGGTCGTGCAGAACCTGCGCAGCGGTACGTGCGCCGCGCCGAACGCCTCGGTCGAAAACGGCCTGAGCTGCACCAACACCGAGTCCGGCCAGCCGGTCGGCTCGATCGTCGACAAGGTGACCATCCACCCGTACCAGGGTGACGGTCAGCAGATCCAGGTCAACGTCCCGACCGCCGCCCCGGGCGAGTTCGGCTGGACGATCGACGGCTACAACGGCCTCGTCGACCTGGGCACCGCCGAGGAGCACGCGGGTCAGTACTTCGGTGCGACCGGCGAGATCAACCCGATCCTCGTGTCGGACACCCGCCGCACGCAGGCGCCGTGGTCGATCGCGGCCAGCGTCAGCGACTTCAAGGACGCCGACAAGACCTTCTCGGGCTCGTACCTGGGCTGGGCGCCGAAGGTGCTCACCGCCGGGGCCGGCGCCGAGGTCGGCGCGCCGGTCAAGTCCGGCTACGACGACGGCGGCCAGGGCCTCGCGGTCTCGCGGGACCTCGCCTCCGCCGAGCAGGGCCACGCCAAGGGCACGGCCAAGATCGGCGCCGACCTGGATCTGAAGATCCCGGACACCGCCGACAAGGGCACCTACCGCGGCACCCTCACCATCACCGCACTGAGCAGCTGATTCACCGGCAGGGTGGGCGCCCGTGCCCACCCTGCCGCCTTTTCTACGGAGTCACGATGTCCCTCATCCGCACCGCCGCCGTGGCGGTCCTCACCGCCGCGGCCGTCGTCGGTCTGACGGCCGGCCCCGCCCTGGCGAAGCAAGAGGAGGGGGACGTCACCTGGACGGTCCGGACCGCCTCGAACAGCTACGGCGAGGACCGGTCCAGCTACAGCTACGCCGTCAACCCCGGCGGCACCCTCAACGACGCCATGATCGTGGCCAACCGCGGCAAGACCGCGCTGTCCCTCGACGTCTACACCGCCGACGGCTACACCACCGACACCGGCCAGCTCGACCTGCAGGTCAAGGGGGCGAAGCCGGTCGCGGTCGGCACGTGGGCAAAGCCCGGCCAGGTACGCGTCACGGTCCAGCCCGGCAAGACGGTCTCGGTCCCCTTCGCGGTCACCGTGCCTGAGAACGCCACGCCTGGCGACTACGTCGGCGGGATCGTCACCTCGCTCACCCAGCCCGACCAGTCCCAGAGCATCAGCGTCGAACGCCGCCTGGGCATCCGCATCAAGCTCCGCGTCGGCGGCGACCTCGCCCCCGCCCTGAGCATCGAAGGCCTGGCCATCGACTTCCACGGCACCGCCAACCCCTTCGGCGCCGGCGACGCGACCGTGCGCTACACGATCCACAACTCCGGCAACACCACGCTGTCGGCCCAGCAGGGGGTCGAGCTCTCGGGCCCGTTCGGCTGGTTCAAGGTACGCGCGAAGGACATCGCCGCCCCGCCGGAACTCCTGCCGGGCGAGAGCTGGCAGATGTCCGTACCGATGAAGGACGTCTCCCCGGCCGTCCGCCTCGGCGCGACCGCCACCCTGACGCCGGTCATCACCGATCCCTCCGGCTCGACGAGTCAGCTCGCCACCGTCAAGGCCACCGCAAGCACCTGGGCCGTCCCGTGGCCGCTCACCGCCCTGGTCGTGATCCTGACCCTCGCCATCGTCGCGGTGATCATCCTGACCCGCCGCAACCGCGCCCGCCGCAAGCAGCGCGAGGACGCCCGGGTCGCGG
>NZ_JAUQWH010000027.1 GCF_030757795.1 Actinoplanes oryzae | reverse complement strand
CGGGTCCGGGCGGCTCGCGATCCAGGCCCGGCGCGCGGGTCCTGCCAGCCCGGCACCCGCCAGGTCAGCACCTCCGCCGCGATCACCAGCGCGACGGTGAACGGCACGCCCTGCGGCAACGGCAGCCCCAGCATCGCCAGCGCCGCCACATACACCAGGCAGGTCAGCGCGTGGAAGCCGGCGCCGGGCACCTGTGCCGCCGTCAGCGCCAGCATCCCCGCCAGGACCACCCATACCCGCCACGAGCCGCGCCAGCGCGGCATCCGCGGCCCGATGAAGCGCACCGCCGCCAGATAGGTCACCGCGAACAGGGCGAGGGCGGCGAGACCCACATCCCGCCGCCACCCGTCCGCCCGCGACAGCGCCGACAGGTTCTGCCCCAGGTAGAACAGCCACACCGCGGCGAACAGCCACGCGAGCCTGTTTGCCCGCGGACGCTCACCCTTCCCACCGGCGCCGTGTCCGTGCTTCCCACCGGCGCCGTGTCCGTGCTTCACACCCGCGCGGTGTCCCTGCGGAAGCGCCACATCGCCCCCGCCGCGAACAGCGCCGTCCAGGCCACCACGTTCACCACCGCCACCCACAGCTCCCCCTCGTGCGCCAGCGGCGCCCGGGCCAGCACCCCCACCCCGTAGGCGGGCGTGAACCGCGCGATGCTCGCGAACACGTGCCCCAGCGAGTCCACCGGCACGAACAACCCGCCCGCGAACGACAGCACCGCCAGCACCGGCCCCAGCACCTGCATCACATTCTCACTCGGCAGCAGATAGCCCATGAACAACCCGAACGCCGCGAACACCAGCGCGCACACCCACGCCAGCAGCCCGCACCCCACCCAGGCCGACACCGGCATGTCCGCCCCGGCGAACGCCCCCACCACGAACGTCGCCACCACCGACACCGCCCCGACGACCATGGCCAGGACCAGCTTCACCGCCACATACGCCGCCGGCGTCAGCGGGGTCAGCCGCAACTGCCGCGACCAGCCCACCGCCCGCTCCACCGACACCATCGCCCCACCGGCCGTGCACGCCAGCATCGCCCCGTAGACCGCCATGCTGACCAGCACGAACGCCGTCAGGTTGCCGTCGCCGGCGCGCGTCGAGCGGTAGTCGGCGTTCGCACCGAACAGCAGGAAGAACACCGGCGGCATGATCACCGTGAACACCACCGTGCGCCGGTTGCGGGCCATGCGCCGCAGCTCCAGCCCCAGCATCCCCGCCGAGAACCCGCCCCAGCGCCGCACCGCCGGTGCCGCCGCGCTCATCGGGTCACCGCCCCGGCGTCGTCAGCGGTCAGCGCGTCGTCAGCGGTCAGCGCCAGGAACGCCTCCTCCAGGTTGTGCGCCGCGATCTCCAGGTCCCGCGCCGGCGTGCGCGTCAGCAAGAACCGCGCCACCTCGTCGGAGTCCTTGCCCCGCACCACCACCGACTCCCCCCGCACTTGGACCTCGTCCACCCCCGGCAGCGCCCGCAGCGCCGCCTCGTCGGCCCCCGGCCACCACGCGCGCACCGTGCGGCCCGACGCCATCGCCTTGACCTGCGCCGCCGACCCGTCGGCCACCACCCGGCCCCGGCGCACGAAGACCACCCGGTCGGCGTACGCATCCGCCTCGTCCAGATAGTGCGTCGCGAAGATCACCGTGCGGCCCGAGCGCGCATCGGCGCGGATCGCCTCCCAGAAGTCGCGGCGCCCCGACACGTCCATCCCCGTGGTCGGCTCGTCGAGGATCAGCAGCTCCGGATCCGGCAGCAGCGCCATCGCGAACCGCAGCCGCTGCTGCTGCCCGCCCGAGCACTTGCCCACCAGCCGGCCGCCGATCTCCGCGATGCCGGCCCGGCGCAGCACCGCGTCGACGTCACGGCGCGAACGGCCGAACAGCGCCGCCGTCAGCCGCACCGTCTCGGCCACCGTGTAGTCCTTGAGCAGCCCGCCCGACTGCATCACCGCCGACACCAGCCCCCGGGCCACGGCCTCGCGCGGCGCGCCCCCCAGGATCCGCACCGACCCCGCATCCGGCGCCGACAGCCCCAGCATCATGTCGACCGTGCTGGTCTTGCCCGCCCCGTTGGGCCCCAGCAGCGCCACCACCTCGCCGGCGCCGATCCGCAGATCCAGCCCGTCGACCGCGGTCACCGCGCCGAAGCGCTTCACCACACCCTGCAGCTCCACCGTCATGCCCCCAAGCCTGCGCGGGGCGCGGGCCCGGTGTGCAGGCCACCCGTCACCTCTGCCCCATGACATCCGTCAGGGGTCCATCGGACGAAAGGACCGACCCCACCGGCCGCCCGGCGCTGCCGATCAACCCGCCCGCGCGTCCACACTGGACCGGTTCACCGCATCCCGCCGCGACGGTGAGGAAACCCGCCACCCGGGGCGGTCCGGGAAGTCCCCAACCTTCCCGACCGGGACGGCCGCACCGGGTCCGGGCCGCCGCGGGCGACGCTTCCAGCGCCCGCGGCGGTCACCGCACCGGTCTGGCCGTACGCCCGATCGGTGACACGGTCGCGGACACGTGGGCGTGGCTGTCGGCGCTGGACGGGCCGGCGCCGCAGCGTCCCGATCGGCCAGTGGTCGGCCTCGACCCGGCCAAGGAGGCGGCCGTCCCGGCGTGACCTCGCCCACGCCGCGGTCACCGGGGCCGCGCACCGGCGCCGTCCGGGCCACCCCCTCGTCACCTGACCTGAGCTGCCCAAATGAAATTGATGGGTCGTCGTTGATTCCTTTTGGTTTGGTCTTTGTGCGGTCCCGATGAGACGGCGCACACCCTGTAGAGCATCCTAGGATGTTAGGGTGGGCGGGTCGCTGCCGGACAATGAGCGCGTGCCTGCCGCCGATGCCGTCCAGACCCGTGCCGAGCTCGCGGTCGTGCGCCCCGAGCTGATCGGGGCGTTCGACGCCGCGCTGCCGCGTGCCCGCGCCGAGATCCTCGCGCGGGTGCTGGGCGCGCTGCGGCGTGAGGGGCTGCCCGGGGCGGCGCGGGTGCGCTACCCGGCGGCGGCCGCGGCGATGTTCGCGCAGGCGCCGCCCGGGCTGACCGTCCACGTCGGCGACCGGGCCGTGCAGGATCCCGCCGAGCTGGCCGGGCTGCTGGGCTGGGCGGCCGGGTTCGTCGCGGAGCTGGGCAACAGCGTCGCCAACCTGGCCCTGGCGTACGCCGACCCTCCCCCACCGCGACCGCTGCTCGGCCCCGTCGGCGGCGCCGGCCCCGCCGACGGCGCCGGGCTCGCCGACGGCGCCGGGCTCGCCGACTTCGAGCAGCTGGTCCTCGACGGGCACCCGCTGCACCCGTGCTGCCGCACCCGCGCCGGCCTCGACGTCGCCGGGGTCCTCGCCTACGCGCCGGAGCACCGGGCGTCGCTGCGGCTGGTGCGGCTGGGCGTGCCGGCCGGGCGGTGGCACGGCGACGGGCCGCCGCAGTTGCTGGCGCATCCGTGGCAGGCCGAGCGGCTGCTGGCGGAGTTCGGGTGGCTGACCCGGCTCGGGCGCAGCGGCCCGGTGCGGCCGCTGATGTCGCTGCGCACCGTCGACGCCGGGCACGAGCACGTCAAGACGGCCGTCGACATCCAGATGACCTCGGCGGTGCGGACCGTGTCGCCGGCGGCGGTGCACAACGGGCCCCGGCTGTCGGAGCTGCTGGGGGCCATGACGGCCGGGCTGGCGTTCGAGGTGCTGGCGGAGACGGCGGGGGCGGTGCTGGTGGACGGGCGGCCGGATCGGCGGCTGGCGCACGTGCGGCGGCGCGCGCCCCGGGTCGGGCCGGGTGAGGTGGTGCTGCCGCTCGCGGCGCTGGCGGCGGCGGACCCCGGCGACGGCCGGCCGCTGCTGTGGCAGGTGGCGCGGGATCCGTACGCCTGGTGGGAGCAGCTGACCGCGCTGCTGGTGCCGCCGCTGCTGCAGCTGCTCACCCGCGGGGTCGCGCTGGAGGCCCACGGGCAGAACACGCTGGTGGTGCTGCGCGCCGGGCGGCCGGTGCGCATCGTGTACCGCGACTTCGGCGGGGTGCGGGTCAGCCCGCGCCGGCTGGCCGCCGCCGGGCTGCCGGTGCCGCCGCTGGCCGGGGACCTGCCCTGCGACGATCCGCAGCAGTTGCGCACCAAGCTGGCCGCGGCGCTGTTCGCGGCGGCGACCGGTCAGCTGGTCGCCGTGCTGGCACGCGGTGGCGCCGACGCGGAGAAACTGTGGACCGTCACCGGCCGCGCGGTGGCCGCCACCGGCACGCCGGACGCGCGGGCGCTGCTCACCGGGCCGTTGCCGGTCAAGGCGACCACGGCGATGCGGCTGGCCGCGGACCCGCTCGACGACATCTGGGCGTCCGTGCCCAACCCCTTGGAGGTGGCCGCATGACCAGCAGTGTCGCGCCGGGGCGGCTGGCGCTGTCCGCCGCGCACACCGGTGCCGCGCTGGCGGTGCACGCCCCGCAGCTGCTGGCCGGGTTCGAGGCGGCGCTGGGCCCGGCGGCGGACACGGTCGGGCGGCGGCTGCTCGGGGCCCTGGTGCGCGAGCGGCTCGTGCCGCCGGCGCCGGGCGGCCGGCGCCACGCGTTCGGCCGGGTCGAGTACGCCCGGTCCGACGCCGACGATCCCGCCGAGCTGGTGCCCGTCCACCTGCCCGGGGCGGCCGGACTGGCCCGGGAGCTGCGCAACGCCGTGATCAACCTGGCGGTGGCGGTGGCGCGGCAGCCGTTGCTGCCCGTGGTGCCGGCCGGCGCCGGCGCCGACGAGCTCGCCGTGGCCGGGGAGCGGCTGGCGGTGGCCGGGCACAACCTGCACCCGTGCGGACGGACCCGGCTGGGCTGGGACACCACCGACGTGCTGGCCCACGATCTGGAGGCCGGGCACACCCGGGTCGGGTTCGTGGCCGTACGCGACGACGCGCACCTGGGCGACGACGTCGGGGCGGCGCTGCGCGAGGCGTACCCGTGGCTGCCGCAGCCGCCGCCCGGCTTCCACCTGCAGCCGGTGCACGCGTGGCAGCGCGACTTCGTGCTGCGCAGCCGCTACCGGGAGCTGATCGCCGGCGGGGCGGTGCGGGTGCTCGACGCCGAGCTCGACGCGGTGCCGACCGCGGCGCTGCGCACGCTGCTGCTGCCGGCCGGTGCCGACGGGCGGCGCCGGTACGTGAAGGTGTCGCTCGACATCCAGGTCACCTCCACCCGGCGCAGCATCTCGGTGGCCAGCACCCGCAACGGGCCCGCGGTGTCGCGGCTGCTGCACCGGCTGGCCGCCGGCGACCCGGACGCGGGGCGGCTGCTGCTGCTCGCCGAGACCGCGGGCGCCGCGGTGCCGGCCGGGTCGGGGCGTGACATGTCGGCGATCCTGCGCGACGGGCTGACCGGCCGGCTCGCCGCGGGCGAGGAGGCGGTGCCCGGCAGCGCGCTGCCGTTCGTCGCGGCCACGCTGGTGCGCCGGTTCGCCGCGGCGACGGGCCGGGCCGACGACGCCGCGGCGGCGGGGGCGTTCCTGGACGCGTACGCCCGGCTGGTCGTGCCGCCGCTGCTGCGCCTGACCCTGCACGGGGTGGCGTTCGAGGCGCACCTGCAGAACTGCCTGCCCGTCTTCGCCGCCGGGGTGCCGCGGCGGCTGGCCGTGCGCGACTTCGCGGGGATGCGGCTGCACCCGGGCCGGCTGGCCGCGGCCGGTCACGAGGTGGCGCTGTGGCCCGGGTCGGTGGTCGGCACCGGCGACCCCGGGGTGCTGCGCGCGAAGATCGGCTACACCCTGTTCCAGGCCCACCTCGGCGAGCTGGTGATCCGCCTGGGCGACTCGCACGGCCTCGACGAGACCACGGCGTGGCGCATCGTGCGGGCGGTGGTCGACCAGACGTACGACACGGTGCTCTCCGCCGGCCCGCCGCCGTGGCTGGCCGCGGCCGCCCGCGAGGACCACGCCGCGTTCACCGCGCCGCGGGTGCCGCACAAGGCGCTGGTGCGGATGCGGCTGGCCGGCGCCGGCGACGAGTACCTGCCCGTGGAGAATCCGCTGCATGTCCCTGCCTGATCGCGTCGCCGCGGCCCTGCGGTCACTGCCGGCGCCGGTGTGCGCCTACGTCTACGACCGCGCCGTGGCCCGCCGGCGCGCCGCCGAGGTGCGGGCGGCGCTGCCCGCCGGGACCGTCCTGCTGTACGCGGTCAAGGCCAACGGGCACCCCGAGATGGTCCGGGCCCTGGCCCAGGCGTGCGACGGCCTCGAAGTCGCCTCCGGCGGGGAGCTGCGGCTGGCCGTCGAGGCGGGGGCGCGGCGCCTCGTGTTCGGCGGGCCCGCCAAGACCGACGCCGAGCTCACCCTGGCGGTGCGGGCGGGCGCGCAGATCAACGTGGAGAGCGCTCACGAGCTGCGCCGCCTGGACGCGCTGGCCGCCGCCGAAGGGGTCGTGGCCGACGTGTGCCTGCGGATCAACCGGGCCGCCGCCGGGCCGTCGGGCAGCCATGCGATGACGGGTACGCCCACCGCGTTCGGCATCGACGAGACGCAGCTGGGCGAGGTGCTCGCCCTGCCCGCGCCGCACGTGCGGGTGATCGGCTTCCACCTGCACGCGGTGTCGAACAACCTCGACGGCGCCGCCCACGCCCGCTTCCTCACCGACTGCCTCGACTGGTCGGTGCGCACCGCCCGCGAACACGGGCTGCGGCTGCGCGTGGTCAACGCCGGCGGCGGACTGGGCGTCGACTACCGCAGCGCGGCGCGCATGGACGTGGCGGCGCTGCGCGACGTGCGGGTGCCCGGCGGGGTGACGCTGATCGTCGAGCCGGGGCGGTTCCTGGCTGCGGACGCCGGCTGGTACGCGGCCACGGTGCTGGACGTCAAGCGCACGCACGGGCGGTGGTTCGCGGTGCTGCGCGGCGGGACGCATCACTTCCGGCTGCCCGCGGCGTGGGGCTACAGCCATCCGTTCACCGTGCTGGACGTGCCGCAGTGGCCGTACCCGTGGCAGCGGCCGCAGGTACGCGACGCCGAGGTGGACGTGGCCGGCGAGTTGTGCACGCCGCGCGACGTGCTGGCGCGCGGGGAGCGGGTCGGGCTGCTGCGGGCGGGCGACGTGGTGGTGTTCGGGCGGGCCGGGGCGTACGGGTGGGACATCTCGCACCACGAGTTCCTGCGCCACCCGCCGCCGGAGTTCGTGATCCTGTGAGCGGGCGGGAGTCTGTCAGGCGGCGGTGAACTCGGCTCGCCAGCGGGTGACGAACGGGCCTGACGGGTCGGTCAGGTGCTCGACGGCGATCGGGGTCAGGCCGGTGCCGGCGGCGAAGGCGTCGATCTCGGCGCGGGTGAGCGGCCACGGCGGGCCGTCCGCCGCCATGTCCTCCGCGGTGGTGTTCGTACCGACTACGCCGACGCGCAGGGCGTGATCGCGTACGGGTGCGGTGGTCGTGGTGCCGTGCGCGGCTGCCAGGACCAGGAGGGTGCCGCCCGGGGCGACCAGCGGGCCGATCGCGGCGATGGCGCGGCGGCGGACCGGCTCGGGCAGGGCCTGGACGTTGTTGCTCTCGACGACCAGGTCGAAGGCGCCGCGCCAGGCGTGCGGCAGGGCCAGCAGGTCAGCCTCGACGTAGTCCACCGGCGAGTCGGGGTGGCGCCGGCGCGCGGTGCGGATCGCGGTGGCGGAGATGTCGAAGGCGGTGACCACGAAGCCGAGCCGGGCCAGGTACTCGGCGTCGCGGCCCGGCCCGCAGCCGACGACCAGGGCGGTGCGGGCGGCGCCGGTGACGTCGCCGTGCTCGGCCCACTCGGTGAGCAGGCGGCTGGGGTGCTCGCTGTCCCAGGGGATCTCGGCCGCGCCGGCCTCGGCCTCGGCGTAGAGCCGCTCGAACCAGCCCGTCGCGTCGCCCGCGGCGAGCGAGGCCCGGGCCAGCCGGGTGATGCCGGACTCCGCCGTGACGGGCCCGGGCGCGGAGCCGGAGCCGGGCGCGGAGCCGGGCGCGGAGCCGGGCGCGGAGCCGGGCGCGGAGCCGGGCACGGGCGCGGGTGCGGAGCCGGGCGCGGGCGGTGTGGGCTTGGCGGGCTCCGGGGTCATGCGCGGGCCGGCAGGGTGCGGCGCAGCTCGCGCAGGGCCTGGCGGCGGGTGTCGCCGGTGAGGGTGTCGATGTAGAGGCGGCCGTCGAGGTGGTCGGTCTCGTGCTGCAGGGCGCGGGCGAGGAAGCCGGTGGCGGCGATGGTCACCGGGGCGCCGTGCTGGTCGAAGCCGGTCGCGGTGACGGCGAACGCGCGCGGGGTGGCGAAGCCGAGGCCGGGCAGCGACAGGCAGCCCTCCTCGTCGTCCTGCTCGCCGTCGAAGTCGCTGAGCACCGGGTTGACCAGGTGACCGACGCGGCCGCCGACGTTGTAGGAGAAGGCGCGCAGGCCCACGCCGATCTGCGGGGCGGCGACCCCGGCGCGGCCGGGCTCGCGGACGGTGTCCTCCAGGTCGGCGATCAGGGCGCGCAGCTCGTTGTCGAACGCGGTGACCGGCTCGGCCGGGGTGCGCAGGACGGGGTCGCCGAAGATCCGGATGGGACGCACAGTCATGTGCCTCAACCTACCGGGCGCGCGGACGCGCATATCGCCCCGGTGGGCGTGCGCACAAGGGGTCCGGCGGCGGTGATCCGTCACAGCGGCCGCCATGTGATCTTGCGGGACAACTCCGCACATGTTCCCACGCGTTCGCACACGCGCGATTGGTCCGGCATGCCGGATTCCCCTCCGGACCGTCGCCGGCCGCGGCCCGGACCCCGAGAGCGCTCCCACGCGCCTCGGCATCTGTCGGGTTCCAGCACCCGCGCCACGCCGGCGGCCGCCCGCACGGTGACGCGCTGTAGAGACGTGACTAGTCCGGCAGCGCCGCCGAAGGAGCGGCGCGACACGCCCGGGCGGTGGGGCGCCGGATCTCGTTCCCGCCGAAACCGGTACGCACACGCGACGTCTTCGACCGCTCCCGATGCGTAACCCAGAGCGACGATCTTGCCCGCTCCGGCTCCGCTCCCCGGCCCCGCGAGCAGGAGATCGACAGCGGCGAAACCACAGGTGCGCGCCGACGCGGACATCGACAACCCACACTGTCGAAACCGGTTACGCAGACACGCACCTCGGCAACACAGAGTCGCGCTGAGGGGTGCCGATCGGATGGATCACGCTGGCCGTTCGGCGGAGTTTTCGCACCATCAGTCCGTCGCCCCGGCGCCCCCGTGACCCAAGCTCGGCGGGTCGCCGCCTCCGGGGCGCCACCGTCCGAGGTGGCATGACGGACGGTGACCGTGCAGGCAGGAGGCCGGATGAACCGGTCCGTCAGGTTGCACGTGTGTCCGACAGTGGCCGTATCGGCCGCCACCGTGGAACATCTGAACAGTGCCCTCGCACCGGCGGAGCCCGTCACCCGCTCCTCCCGGACTCGTTCCGGAAGGAGTAGTGTTCGGCCCCGTTGATGTGAAGCTCAACACAAGCCCCTACCGGAGACCCCGTGATGTGCCAGCACCAGAACCCCTGCCCCACCGCCGAGGCCGTGGACCGCGAGGCCGCCCGGATCGTGGCGACCTTCCCGGAGCAAGGCTGGAGCCTGCTCTGCAACGGCGTCATCGTCTTCGAGGACACCGGCGAGCTCCTGCCCGACGGCCGCCTCATCGAGCCGCACCGCGGCCCGGCCCGCCACGCCCTCGCAGCCTGAGAGTCACCACCCGGCCACCACCCGGCACGCCCTCGCAGTCTGAGAGCCACCACCCGGCCGGCACCCGGCACGCCCCCGCACCCCGAGGGCAACCCGGGGCCCCGCGCAGCCAGGCCACCACACCCGGCCGCCCGACCCCGCCACCGGCGTTTCGGCACCGGGACACCCGGCGACCCGGCCCGCATGCCGCCGCCCCGGCGACGCCGCCGAGGCCCGCGCGACACGGCGACGACGCCGAGGCCCGCGCCGCAGCCAGCCGGACAGCACCGGCACCGGTCCGGCACCGACGCCGGCCGCCACCGGGACCCGCCAAGCGGCGACGACGCCGCCCCCGAGCGCTGCCACGCTCCCCCGCACGCCCGGACCGCCGGCACCCGCCCCCGTGCCGACGCCTGGTCCAGGCACCCCGAAACGGGCCCGCAGCTGTCCCCCCGGCCGCGGGCCCGTTTCCGTGCGCCCGCCTGCCCTCGACGCCCCTGAGCGCGACGACCCGCCGGCAGCGAAACGTCCGGGCCGACGACCGGATCGGAGGCCAGCAGCAGCAGGATCGCGGTGAGGCCGCCGGGGCCGGGCACGACGCCGACGAACACGGTGATCACCCAAGGACACGGCAAAGCCGGGCCCACCCGCAGGCAGACCCGGCCCCCACCAGCGATCAGTCCTCGAACGCCTCCGGCGACGGGCACGAACACACCAGATTCCGGTCCCCGTACGCACCGTCGATGCGCCGCACCGGCGGCCAGTACTTCGCCGTCCGGTCCACCCCCTCCGGGAACCCGGCCAGCGACCGCGGATAGGCATGCTCCCACTCGTCCGCCGTCACCGCCGCCGCCGTGTGCGGGGCGTTGCGCAGCGGATTGTCATCGGCCGGCCACTCACCCGCGCCGACCCGGTCGATCTCCCCCTTGATCGCGATCATCGCCGCGCAGAACCGGTCCAGCTCCGCCAGATCCTCGCTCTCCGTCGGCTCGACCATCAACGTGCCCGCCACCGGGAACGACATCGTCGGCGCGTGGAACCCGTAGTCGATCAGCCGCTTCGCCACATCGTCCACGCTCACACCCGTCGCCTTCGTGATCGGGCGCAGATCCAGAATGCACTCGTGCGCGACCAGGCCCTCGTTGCCCGCGTACAGCACCGGGTAGTGATCCCGCAGGCGCGCCGCCACATAATTGGCCGCCAGCACCGCCGCCGCCGTCGCCTGCTTCAGCCCGTCCGGACCCATCATCCGCAGGTACGCCCAGCTGATCGGCAGGATCCCCGCCGACCCGTGCGCCGCCGCCGACACCGCGTGCGTGTCCGCCGCCTGCGACAGCGGATCACCCGGCAGGAAGGCCGACAGGTGCTCCCGCACGGCGACCGGCCCAACCCCCGGACCACCGCCGCCGTGCGGGATGCAGAACGTCTTGTGCAGGTTCAAATGCGAGACATCCGCCCCGAACTTGCCGGGCCGCGCGAAGCCCACCAGCGCATTCAGGTTCGCCCCGTCGACATACACCTGACCGCCCGCGTCGTGCACCTTCGCACACAGCTCGGCGATGCCCTTCTCGTACACACCGTGCGTCGACGGATAGGTCACCATGATCGCCGACAGCGCGTCCCGGTGCTTCTCGATCTTCGCATCCAGGTCGGCCAGGTCGACATTGCCCATGTCGTCGCACGCCACCACCACGACACGCATCCCCGCCATGACGGCACTGGCCGCGTTCGTCCCGTGCGCGCTCGACGGAATCAGGCACACGTCACGGTGCTGCTCACCGCGCGAACGATGGTAGCCACGGATCGCCAGCAGCCCGGCCAGCTCACCCTGCGAACCGGCGTTCGGCTGCACCGACACCGCGTCGTAGCCGGTCACCTCCGCCAGCCAGCCCTCCAGCTGCGAGACAAGCGCCTCATAGCCCCGCGTCTGCGACGCCGGCGCATACGGATGGATGTTGCCGAACTCCGGCCAGGTGACCGGCTCCATCTCCGTGGTCGCATTCAGCTTCATCGTGCACGAGCCCAGCGGGATCATGCCCCGGTCCAGGGCGTAGTCACGGTCCGACAGCTTGCGCAGATAACGCAGCATCGCCGTCTCCGAGTGATGCGCGTGGAACACCGGATGCGTCAGGAAGTCCGTCCCGCGCCGCAGCCCGGCCGGGATGCCGTTGTGCACCTCGACGCCCTCGTGCAGCCCGAACGCCTCCAGCACCACGGCGACGTCCCGCACCGTCGTCGTCTCGTCCACGGAGATCGACACCCGGTCCGCGTCGACCAGCCGCAGGTTGATGCCCTTCGCCTCCGCGTTGCCCACGATCTCCGCAGCACGCCCCGGCACCACAGCGGTCACCGTGTCGAAGAACGCCCGGTGCGCCACCTCCACGCCACCGCCCTGCAGCCCCGACGCCAGCGCACCGGCCAGCTCGTGCACCTGCGTCGCGATCGCCCGCAGCCCGGCCGGGCCGTGATACACCGCATACATGCTCGCCATCACCGCGAGCAGCACCTGCGCCGTGCAGATGTTGCTCGTCGCCTTCTCCCGGCGAATGTGCTGCTCCCGCGTCTGCAACGCCAGCCGATAGGCCGGCGCGCCGTCCGCGTCCTTCGACACCCCGACAAGCCTGCCCGGCAGCGAGCGCTCCAGCCCGGCGCGCACGGCCAGGTAACCCGCGTGCGGACCCCCGAATCCCAGCGGTACGCCGAAGCGCTGCGTCGTGCCCGCGGCGATGTCCGCCCCGATCTCCCCCGGCGCCCGCACCAGCGTCAGCGCCAGCAGATCCGCCGCGACCGTCACCAGAGCACCCCTGCCGTGCGCGCTCTCGACCAGAGCCTGGTGATCGCGGATCGCCCCGGACGCCCCCGGATACTGCAGATGCAGACCGAAGAACTCCGCCGGCAACTCCTCACCCGCGTCCAGATCCACCAGGCGCAACTCGATGCCGAGCGGCTCGGCCCGCGTGCGCAGCACGGACAGCGTCTGCGGGAACGTGTCGGCGTCCACCACGTACGTCATGCTCTTGCTCTTGGAAGCCCGCTTCGCGAGCGTCATCGCCTCCGCGACCGCCGTGCCCTCGTCCAGCATCGACGCGTTCGCCGTCGTCAACCCGGTCAGGTCGGTCACCATCGTCTGGAAGTTCAGCAACGCCTCCAGCCGGCCCTGCGAGATCTCCGGCTGATACGGGGTGTAAGCGGTGTACCACGCCGGGCTCTCCAGCACGTTGCGGCGGATCACCGCCGGCGTCACCGTCCCGTAATAACCCAGCCCGATCATCGACCGCGCGACCGTGTTACGGCCCGCGATCTCCCGCAGCTCCGCGATCGCCTCCTCCTCCGAAGCGGCCTCCGGCAACGCGAGCGTGCCGTGCCAGCGGATCACCTCCGGAATCGCGGCATCCATCAACGCGTCCAGCGACGACTGGCCGATGGCCTTCAGCATCTGGGTCTGCGCCTCGGCATCCGGGCCGATATGGCGATGGGCGAAACTCATGTGGCGGCTCCCGGGGCAGGGGGTCAGCGGTCAACCCTCCCCCTCTGTCATACCCAGCACGCGCACTCCAGAGTCGCCTCACCCCGCGCAGTCCTTTTGCCTGAGAGGTTCCGGGGAGGATTTGCCCCTTCGGCGCCGCTTCGTGACGAGCGGTCTCTCCCGCGTGGGTGGTTCGGCTGACCCCAACCTACCAGTGATCATGACGCGGACCCCTATTCGTAGGCTGTGGTGTGTGACCTACTCCGCGGCCCAGAACCGCTACGACACCATGACCTACCGCCGCGCCGGGCGCAGCGGCCTCCAGCTGCCCGCCCTCTCCCTCGGCCTCTGGCACAACTTCGGCGACAACAAGCCCTTCGACACCCAGCGCGCCATCGTCCGCCGCGCCTTCGACCTCGGCGTCACCCACTTCGACCTGGCCAACAACTACGGCCCGCCCTACGGCAGCGCCGAAACCAACTTCGGCCGTCTCCTGAGCACCGACCTCAAGCCCTACCGCGACGAACTCGTCATCTCCAGCAAGGCCGGCTACGACATGTGGCCCGGCCCCTACGGCGACCGCGGCAGCCGCAAATACCTCATCAGCAGCCTCGACCAGTCCCTGCAGCGCCTCGGCCTCGACTACGTCGACATCTTCTACCACCACCGCCCCGACCCCGACACCCCCGTCGAGGAGACGATGGGCGCCCTCGACGCCATCGTCCGCAGCGGCAAAGCCCTCTACGTCGGCCTCTCCAACTACACCTCCGCACAGACCGCCGAAGCCGCCCGCGTCCTCGCCGAGCTGGGCACCCCCCTGCTCATCCACCAGCCCTCCTACTCGATCCTCAACCGCTGGACCGAACGCGACAACCTCCTCGACACCCTCGAGACCGCCGGCGCCGGCTGCATCGCCTTCAGCCCCCTGCAGCAGGGCCTGCTCACCGACCGCTACCTCAACGGCATCCCCGAAGACAGCCGCATCCGCACCAGCCGCTTCCTCAACGAGGACGCCCTCGACGCCACGACCCTCGCCCGCCTCCACTCGCTCAACGACATCGCCAAGCGCCGCGGTCAGAGCCTCGCCCAGATGGCTCTCGCCTGGGCACTGCGCGACCCCCGCATGACCAGCCTCATCATCGGCGCCAGCAGCGTCGCCCAGCTCGAGAACAACGTCCTCGCCCTGCAGACCCTGCGCCTGTCCCAGAGCGAGCTCGACGAGATCGACGCCACCGTCCTCGACCTGTGACGGAGCTCCTCCCCAGGCACACGATCCTCGCGGTCGCGGTCGGAAGCCGACCACGACCGCGAGGCGTCCACGCCGCGACCGCAACGCCAGCGGATCGAAGCGCTGCTGACCCCCGTACGAGAAAATTGCCGGGCTCGTCGGCGAAGCCGTCGTGTTGAGGAATTGGTGCCGGAGGCACACCCCCTCAGGCATCCTAGGAACCTAGGCGGTGAGACTCCAGGCAGGGTCGCGGTTTACGCTTGTCCCATGTTCACCCGCGAGCGCGAGCTCGACGACGCTCCCGCCGTCCCGCTGAGCCGGCCGCACCGCGCCGTCGTCGTCGCCGGGACGCTCACGGAGCTGGCCGGGCCCGAGAGCGGCCTGGTCGAGCTGCCGTTGCGCCTCTGGTGGAACCCGCAGCGCACCTTCGACCTCGGGCAGCACACCATGCTGCTCTGGATGTACGAGAACGTGCTGCGCGAGGCCATCCGCGTCGGCGAGCTGCGCGACCATCTGCACGGGCCCACGCTCGTGCGGGTGTGGCCCGAGCTGAATCTTCCCCGGGCCGTGCGCCGGGCGTGGGAGGAGCGGCACCCGGCGCTGCGGCGGGCCGTCACCCGGGCCGCGGCCTGACGCCGTAGCCCTCGAGGACAGACCGACCCGCGGGCCGGCGACGATCCTGTCACCCACGTCGAGGTCCTGGTGTATCGCGCGGAACTGGCGACGCCCGACCGCGGCGGAAAGGCCGGCCCGCGCCGGGCGCATCGCGCTGACCAGGGATGAGACCGCCAGATCGGCACCGGCGCCGGCGGCCGCCGCAGACCTCACGGCGGCACTGACATCGATGGACATGGAATGAAACACAGTCTTAACAAATGACCGGCAGAGTCTTGCTCATTGACGGACGCCAATGTCCGTCGCGTGGGGAGGACGCACGTGAGAAGAGCAGTCGCGCTGGCCGGCGCCGCCGCGCTGGCCGCGGGAGGCCTGACGGCCACCGCCACGGCCGCCCAGGCCGCACCGGACCCGTCGCCGAGGGCCGCCGCGGAACGGGCCCTGGACACGCACGCCGCCGCCGTGCGCGGGTCGGCCCGGGACGCGTACCAGGTCTACAGCAGCAAGAAGGACGCGAAGGGCGGCGTCACCCGCTACACGCGCACCTACGACGGCCTGCGGGTGTACGGCGGTGACATCGTCATCCGCACGCGCGCGGACGGCACGTACGCCGGCAGTTCGGTCGGCCTGGCCAAGCCCCTGAGCCTGAACACCACCCCCGCGGTCGGCGCGGCCGCGACTGCCCGCACCGCCACGGCCACCTTCAAGGGCAAGCTCACCTCCACCGGTACGCCGGAGCTGTTCGTCGACGCGAGCAGCGGCACCGGCCGGCTCTCCTGGGAGACGGTCGTCACCGGATGGCAGCCCGACGGGCAGACGCCGTCGCGGTACCACGTCATCACGGACGCGCGCACCGGCACGGTCGTCGGCACCTACGACGAGATCGAGAACATCGCCGGCACGGGCAACAGCATCTACTCGGGTCAGGTGGCCGTCGAGTCGACCACCGCGGCGACGGGCTTCGCACTGGTCGACCCGACGCGCGGCAACGGCACGACCTGCGACCTCAACAACCGCACCTCCGGTACGTGCACCACGTTCACCGACGCCGACAACACCTGGGGCACGGGCGCCCCCTCCGACCGGGCGTCGGCGGCCGTGGACGCGCACTTCGGGGCGGCGGTGACGTTCGACTACTTCAAGAACGTGCACGGGCGCAACGGCATCTTCGGCGACGGGCGGGGCGTGCCGTCGCGGGTGCACTACGGCAACGCGTACGTGAACGCCTTCTGGGACGGCGCCCAGATGACCTACGGCGACGGCAGCGGCAACGCCAAGCCGCTCGTCGCCCTGGACGTCGCCGGGCACGAGATGTCGCACGGCGTCACCGAGAACGTGGTGCCGGGCGGGCTCACGTACTCCGGGGAGTCCGGCGGCCTCAACGAGGCGACCAGCGACATCTTCGGCTCGATGGTCGAGTTCTACGCGGACAGCACCGGCGACCCGGGCGACTACGACATCGGCGAGAAGATCGACATCAACGGCAACGGCACCCCGCTGCGCTACATGTACGACCCGGCGCTCGACGGCGACTCGCACGGCTGCTGGTCGACGAGCACCCGCAGCGTGGACGTGCACTACTCGTCCGGCGTGGCGAACCACTTCTTCTTCGACCTCGCCGAGGGCAGCGGCGCGACGGCGTACGGGACCTCGCCGGTCTGCGGCACCGCCGACCCGGTCACCGGCATCGGCCGCGAGAAGGCCGCGAAGATCTGGTTCCGGGCGCTGGACAGCTACTTCGTGTCGAACACCAGCTACGTCAACACCACGACGCCCGGCAACACGGCCCGCGCCTACACCCTGGCGGCAGCCACCGACCTGTACGGCCTCTGCGGCGCCGAGTACCGCGCGGTGCAGGCCGCGTGGACCGCGGTCAACGTGGCCGGCACGGACGAGAACTGCTCCTCCACCGGCAACGACTTCTCCGTCGCCCTGTCGGAGTCCTCGGTCGCCATCGCCCCGGGCACCTCGGCCACGGTGACGCTGTCCACCGAGCTGACGAGCGGCGAGGCCGAGCCGGTCACCTTCACCGCCACGGGCGTCCCCGCGGGTGTCACTGTCACCTTCGAGCCCTCGACGGTTCCGGCCGGCGAGTCCACAACGGTCACCGTCACCGCGAGCGACACGGCCGGCTCGGGCTCCGCCCAGGTCACGCTCAAAGCCACCACCCCGTCGGTGAGCCACGCCAAGGCGCTGACCGTCGGCGTCAGCAGCGCCCCGGGCTGCTCGGGCAGCGTCAGCCCCGGCCTGGCGATCCTCGACAACACCACCGTCGACAGCGACCTCGTCATCACCGGCTGCGGGGCCACCCCCTCCGCCACGAGCATCGTCGACGTCCAGATCCTCCACACCTACATCGGTGACCTGGTCGTCAGCCTGATCGCCCCGGACGGCACGGCCTACGTGCTGCAGAGCCGCTCGGGCGGCTCGGCCGACAACATCGACAAGGAGTTCCCGCTCAACCTCTCCTCGGAGGCCGCCAACGGCACCTGGAAGCTCCGCGTCCAGGACGCCGCCAACCTCGACACCGGCACGCTGACCAGCTGGTCGCTGACCCTCTGACGAATTCCGGTGGGCCCCGCCGCCCGGTGGGGCCTACCCTCCTGCTGTGGACCAGGCTCTGCTTCTGACGGGTACGGTCGGCGCCGGCAAGACCACCGTCGCGGACGCCCTCGGTGACCTCCTCGCCGACCGCTCCGTCCCGCACGCCGTCCTCGACATCGACCGTCTCCGCCACTCGTGGCCCAGCCCGCCCGGCGACCCCTTCCGCCACGAGCTGGCCGTGGCGAACGTGGCCGCGGTGACCCGCAACTTCGGGACCGCCGACCGGCTCGTGCTGGCCGGGGTGGTCGAGAGCCACGGGGAGCGGGCGGACTACGCGCGGGCTGTGGGCGTACCCCTGCGGGTCTGTCGCCTGGATGTCGATCTTGCCGTGGTGCGGGACCGGCTGACCGCCCGCCACCGCCTCGACGCCGGCCTGCGCCGGCACCTCGCCCGCGCCGCCGAGCTCGACGCCGTCCTGACCCGCGCGGCGGTCGAGGACTTCGTGGTCGAGGCGGGCGACGCGCCGCCGGACGAGATCGCCCGCCGTGTCGCGGCCGCCGCCGGCTGGTGAGGTGACAGGGTGGCCGGATGACTGCCCTGAGCACGGAGACATCGACAGCGATCGGCCGGATGAGCGTGGCGGCGGCGGAGCTCGAGGAGCTGCTGGCCTGGATCGGCGGGACGGCCGCCGGCGATCCGCTGCCGGCCGCCCGTGCGGCCGTCCGCCGTGGCCCGGACGACCTGGTCCACGCCGTCGAGGCCGCCACCACGCAGCTGACGATCGCCCGCTCCTACCTCCGGCGCCTGGTCCGGGACGGCATCGACCCGGGTCCGGCCGCCTTCGCCGACGCCGCCGGCATGCTGGCGCGCTGCCACGGCTGGATGCTCACCCTGATCGAGTCAGTGCACGAAGACGATCTTGCCGCGAGCATGGCGGGTGCCGCTGAGGGCGTGGGCGGCCGCCGCCTCTGACAGCGCACGCCCGCCCGCCTGACGCCCCGCCCCTGAGGCCCGCCCGGCCTGAGGCCCACGTCACCGTGGCCCGCCCGCCTGACGCCCCGCCCCTGAGGCCCGCCCGGCCTGAGGCCCACGTCACCGTGGCCGCCCCTCGGTCTCCCCGCCCTGACGCCTGGCTGCCCTTCTCCAGCTGCCTTGCTGCTTTGCCGCCCTTGTCCGGCCGCAGTCCCGCGCAGCTCCCCTCGCCCACGTCAGACGAAGAGTCCACGCAAAGCTCCAACCCGCGCCCCGCCCGAAGGCGCCAAGCAAAATCGCAGAGCCCCACATCGCACCGGGCGCAACGGTCCCCGCAACTCCTCTGCGCCGCGCCGAGCAACTGGGTAACGACTGCGCCATCTCGGAGCCGCGCCGGGCGAAGTCCCAGGGCCGCGCCGGGCGACATCTCCGAGCGGGCCCGGGCGACATCTCCGAGCCGGCCCGGGCGACATCTCCGAGCCGGCCCGGGCGACATCTCCGAGCGGGCCTGGCAAGGCGAGGCGGCCGGGGCCTCTCGCGGGCCGCGCCGGGCGCCCCGACTACGCCGACCTGGCTCCCGGGGTCAGGGCGTTTCGCGGGCGGCGTCGGGCGGGGGCTGCTGCATCCACCACTCGGTGAACTGCCGGGCCTGGCCGTTGGTGTCGAGGCGCAGCACCCACATGTTGTGGAAGATCTGGGAGAGGTCGGTGTAGACCGTGCGCGCCGCCACGACGGCCACTTCGTCGGTGACGATGACGGGGTGCCAGTCGAAGGTGGTCGAGCCCGGGTCGTCCTTGCGTTGCAGCCAGCACTTGACGATCTCGTCGCGGCCGAGCCACGGCTTGGCCCACGGCTCGGTGAAGTAGGCGGCGTCCTCGGCGAAGAGGCCCCCGATGTCGTCGGGATCGTTGGACTCCCAGGCCGCCCGGTAGCTGGTCACCCAGCCGGTGACCGCATCGAGACTGGTCATGGTTCCTCCTTCGCCGCCCCCATCATGTCACTCCTTCGACCGGCGGGGATCATTCCGCGTGTAGCGCCCCTCCCCCGACGCGCCGGGATCCGGTGCCGTCGCGGGCGCGCGTGTACTCGCTGCTGATCACTGCGCGGCGTAGTGCGCCAGCTCGACCAGGTTGCCGTCCGGGTCGCGCACGTAGACGCCGGCGATCGGGCCCCGCGCGCCCGTGCGCTCCACCGGCCCGGTCGATCGAGGCGACCGCACGGACCGGGCGGCCCGGGACGGCGAGCTCGGTCATGCGTGGGCCTGCCGCTCGAACTCGGTCAGCGTGCCGTTCCAGAGGATGTCGTTGACCTGGGTGAACAGGATGGCGGTCAGGTCCTCGCCGGGGTCGTTGAACCAGGTGGTGCCCGAGCCGCCCGACCACCCATACTGCCCGACGTGGCCGAGGTCACCCGCCGCGATGACGACGGCCAGGCCGAAGCCCCAGCCCGCGCCCGACAGCAGGGCGCCGGCGCCGGTGATCTGGTCGGGCGTCAGCTGGTTGGACGTCATCAGCTCGACGGATTTCTCCGACAGGATGCGGGTGCCGCCGTGCACGCCCTTGCGCAGAAGCATGCGGGCGAACGTGTGGTATTCGTCGACAGTGGACACGAGGCCGCCGGATCCGGACGGGAAGACGGGCGGCTCGGTCCAGGTTTCCGGGGCGGACCCCGGGACCTCGACCATCGTGCCGCTCTCCTGGTCGGTCCCGTAGAGCGGCGGGAGCCCCCGGGCCCGGCCGGCGGGCAGCGTGAAGCCCGTCTCGCGCAGGCCGAGCGGGTCGAGCAGCCACTCGCGGAAGACCTCGCCGAGCGGCTTGCCGGCCGCGCGGGCGAGCAGGACGCCGAGGACGTCGGATCCCGTGTTGTACTGCCACCTCTCCCCCGGCTGGTACATCAGCGGGACGGCACCGAAGCGGCGGATCCACTCGTCGGGCGTCAACGGGCTGGGCGGATAGGGCGGCCCCGAGACGATCTCCCGCTCGCGCAGCTCCGCCAGCACCGGCCACGGCGGGTTGTAGACCGGCTCGGTCACCATGCCGGAGCCCATCCGGAAGGTCAGCAGGTCCGCCACGGTCAGGGGCCGGGCGAGCGGGACCGTGTCGTCGAGCGGCCCGTCGGGGCGGGCGAGGACCCGCTGGCCGGCCAGCTCGGGGAGCAGCTTGTGGACCGGCTCCTCGAGGTCGAGCACGTCGGCCTCGACCAGGGTCATGGTGAGGGCCGCGAGCAGCGGCTTGGTCAGCGACGCGATGCGGAAGACCGTGTCGCGGCGCATCGGCTCGGCGCCGCCGAACGCGGTGGTGCCGACGGCGTCGACCCGGACATCGTCGCCGCGGGCGACGAGCGCGACGGCTCCTGGGAGCTCGCCCCGCTCGACGCGTGCGGTCAGAACCTCGTGCAGCGTCATGGGGACACCTTGCCAGCCCCCACCGACAGAAATCAGAAACCCGCGACGACCGTCTTCCCGATTGCGGACCCCGCCTCCACCACGGCGTGGGCTTTCCGCAGGTTCTCGGCGTTGATGCCGTCGTACCGGGCCGTCAGAGTGGTCCGCAGCACACCCTTGTCGACCAGTGCGGCGACTTCGCCGAGGAGATCGTGCTGGGCGTTGTCCGCCGGGCCGTACAGGGCGGCCGTGAACATCAGCTCCCAGTGGAACGCGATGCTCTTCGACTTCAGGGGCAGCAGTTCGAGACCTTCCGGCTCGTCGATCGCGACGATCGCACCGTACGGGCGGAGGATCTTGGCGTACGTCTCGATCATGTCCCGGGTGTGCGGGGAGAAGACGTAGTCGACGCCGTCCGGCAGCGCCTCGACGAGGTCGTCGTGGCCGATGACCCGGTGCGCACCCTGGTCCAGCGCCCACTGCCGCGACTCGGGGCGCGACGCGGTGGCCACGATCTCCAGCTTCGTCAGCCTCCGGGCGAGCTGGATGAGGATCGAGCCCACGCCGCCGGCGCCGCCCATGACGAGCAGGGTGCCCGTACTCTCCGCAGTCAGCCGGAGGCGGTCGAAGAGCGACTCCCACGCGGTGATCGCCGTCAACGGCAGCGCGGCGGCCTCGGCGAAGTCGAGCGTGACCGGCTTGGGACCCGCGATGCGCTCGTCCACGAGGTGCAACTCGGCGTTGGTGCCGGGGCGGGCGATGCTCCCCGCGTACCAGACCTCGTCGCCGGGACGGAAGAGCGTGACGGCGCTGCCGACCTGCTCCACGACGCCGGCCGCGTCGAACCCGAGGATCCGGGGCTCGTCGCCGGGGTCACCGCCCGCCCGGACCTTGACGTCCACGGGGTTGACGGAGACCGCTTTCACGCGTACGAGCAGATCGTGCTCGCCCGGCGCCGGAACCGGAATCTCGAGGTCGACCAGCGACTCGGGCTCGGCGATCGGGAGGGACTTGCGGTAGCCCACCGCTTTCATGAGTTCAGCCATGCCGGGGACGGTATTTCGGTGACCCTAGTTACCGTCAATGGCCACTGGTTCCCTTTGGGTACTACGGTGCGACCATGACGACCACCTCCTGCGGCCGGGTCCACGACGTCTACGACGCCTCCTGCCCGTGCCGGCAGATGCTGGATCTGCTGGCCAACAAGTGGAGCGCCCTCGCCCTGGGCGCCCTCGAGGACGGCCCGCGCCGCTTCGGCGAGCTGCGCACGCGACTCGACGGGGTGAGCCCGAAAGTGCTCACCGCCACACTCCGGCGCCTGGAGGAGCACGGCCTGATCGACCGTACGGTGTTCCCGGCCGTCCCGCTGCACGTCGAATACTCGCTGACCCCGCTCGGCCGCGACGCCTGCGAGCCGCTCGCCCTGCTGCGCCGGTGGGTCGTCGACAACATCGAGCGGTTCCCTGCGGAGAAAGTGTCGGACCCCGGGGCTAGCGTGCTCGTGTGACCAAGGAATGGCGGCATGTGCCCGCCCCGGCCCGCCCGATCGCGGCGGCCACGGTGGCGGCGGTGGCGGCTGCCCGGCAGCAGGACCGGGCGGCGCTGACCGAGGCGGTGGCCGGGCTCACCGCGCAGGACCAGGCCCCGACCGGCCTGATCCTCGGCACGGCCGTGCGGGTGCTCCTGGAGGCGCGGCATCCCGACGGGCTGGACGCCGACGACGTACGCGAGGTGTTGTCGAGCAGCGTGCGCGCCGCCGCCGCGTGGTGTCCCGAGGTGGACCCGCAGGTGACGCTCTTCCTGCTCGCCAACGCCCTGCAGGTGTGGGACGACGACGGCTCCCCGCCGCCGAAGCCGGACGCGCTGGCGCTGCACGCCGCGCTGCTCATCAACCACCTGACGGTTGGCGAGAAGCCGGAGGAGGTGCTCACCGCGGCCTTGACCGAGATCGAGCGCGCACAACTGAACGACTGACCCGCGGCGGGCGCACGACCGGGCCTCCGGCCGACGCCGACTGCCGACGCCCCCACCAGCCTGCGATGCGCCGCGCGCAGCCGACGCCACGAGCCTGCGATGCGCCGCGCGCAGCCGACGCCACGAGCCTGCGATGCGCCGCGCGTGTCCGGCGCCGACTGCGATGCCCCGCGCGAGCGACACCGCGCGCCGGCGAACTGCGTGCGAGCGGCACCCGCCGACGACCGCCCACCGCCGTCGCCCCTCACCGCCGTCGCCCCTCACCGCCGTCGCCCCTCACCGCCGTCGCCCCTCACCGCCGTCGCCCCTCACCGCCGTCGCCCCTCACTGCCGGCACCACGCGCCGTTTGACGAAAAGCGCGGGGGACACTTCGGGTCAGGCGGGGGTTCGGGTGCGGAAGGCTCGGCGGTAGTCGTGCGGGCTCGTGCCGACGATGCGTTTGAAGCGGTCGCGGAAGGCGGTCGGCGAGCCGAACCCGACCGTGGCGCCGATCCGGTCGACGCCGTCCGCGGTGGTTTCGAGCAGGTGCTGGGCGTGGCGGACGCGGGCGCGGTGCAGCCACTGCAGCGGAGTCGTGCCGGTGTGCTCGCGGAAGCGGCGGTTCAGCGTGCGCGTGCTCATGCCCGCCCGCGCCGCGATCTCCGCCGTGGTCAGGTCGCGGCCGGCGCTCTTGTCGAGCCAGCGCAGCAGCGGTTCGAGTTCGGAGCCGCGCGGGGCGGGCGGGCGTTCCGGCACGATGAACTGCGCCTGGCCGCCGTCGCGTTCCAGCGGCATCACGGACAGCCGGGCGGCGTCCGCGGCGACGGCCGAGCCGAAGTCGCGGCGGATCAGGTGCAGGCACAGGTCGAGGCCGGCGGCGGCGCCGGCCGAGGTCAGGATCTGCCCGGTGTCGACGTAGAGGACGTCCGGGTCGACGTCGATCGCCGGGTAGCGCTCGGCGAGCCCGGCCGCGGCGAGCCAGTGCGTGGTCGCCCGGCGCCCGTCCAGCAGACCGGCGGCGGCGAGGACGAACGCGCCGGCGCAGATGGACGCGATCCGGGTGCCGCGCGCCGCGGCGGCTCGCAGCCCGGCCACGACCTCCCCGGGTACGTCACCACCGACGTCCGCGATCCCCGGCACGATGATCGTGTCCGCCGTCGCCAGCGCGTCGAGGCGCCACCGGGCCCGCACCGTGAAGGCGCCCGCATCGACCTCCCCGGCCGGGGCGCAGACGCGTACCTCGTAAGCGGGTGACCCGTCGGCGAGCCGGGTCCGGCCGAAGACCTCCAGGGGCGTCGACAGGTCGAAGGCGATGACGCCGTCGAGTGCGAGCACGGCCACGATGTGCATGACGTCGCACTGTAGGCCTCCCGGCGTGGCCGTCCGCACGGGGTGGCGGGAATCCGTTGACATGTGGCATTCCGGCCACTGTCCGGTGGCGGCGGACGTCCCTACGGTCGTCAGGCGTGACGAAAGTGCTTCTCTCCCTGCACGTCCTCGCGGCCATCGTGGCGATCGGCCCGGTGACCGTGGCGGCCAGCATGTTCCCGGGCTTGCTCAAGCGCGATCCGGACCGCACGGTGCTGCGGGTGCTGCACCGGATCTGCCGGGTGTACGCGGCGCTCGGCCTGCTGGTGCCTGTTCTGGGGCTCGCGACGGCCAGTGCGCTCGGCGTGCTCACCGACGCATGGCTGCTCGTGTCGGTCGCGCTGACCGGGGTGGCCGCTGTGCTGCTGGTGGGCGTGGTGCTGCCCCGGCAGGCCGCGGCCCTGGTCACACCGGACAGGAACGCGGCGCGCCGGCTGGGCATGGTCACCGGCGTCTTCAATGTGCTGTGGGCTGCGGTCGTCGTCCTGATGATCGTGCGGCCCGGCTCCACGACGGGGGCCTGACGTGCGGGTTCTCCGGAGCGCCGCGGCGGTCGAGCTGGCGTCGCTGGTCCTGCTGCTGCTCAACCTCGCGACCGTGCACTGGCCGGTGGTGGCGACGCTGCTGGGGCCCGTACACGGATGCGCTTATCTGGTCGTGATCGGTGCCACCGTGCGCGAGTCCCGGAGCGTGTCCACCCGGTTGCTCGCCGTCATCCCCGGGGTCGGCGGGTGGCTCGTCGTGCGCCGGACGGGAAAACGGCACACCGCAGATGTATCGACGGACGCCATCAGTCGTTGAGCCCCACGGGTGACGGCACCCGCCGGCGCCCGAGAGCCGCTCGACAGGAGTCCGCCATGGCCAAGCAACGACCGGCGCCGTCCGGAGGCAAGGCGGCGACCCGGGGCCGGCAGAACGCCGCGCCTGCCACCCCGGGGCCGCGCCGTCCCGTCTCCGGCCGCGCCGCCGATCCGCGCCCGATCCCCGCGCCGTTCCTCAACCATCCGTCCGAGACCGAGACCGAGCCTGCACCTGAGGCCGTACCTGAGGCCGCAGTCCGGCCCGTACTTGAGGCCACGCCCGAGCCCGTACTCGAGGCCGCGCCCGAGCCCGTACTCGAGCCCGCACCCGGACCCGAAGCGCCGGAGGACACCGCGCCAGCGCCCGCCGCCACCCCGCCGAAGCCCCGGCCCACGCCGAAGAACCGGGCAGCCGGCTGGCCCGCCTCACCCGGCCGGCGGCCCGCCAACCAGCGCGGCGTCGCCAAGGTTCCCGCCCCGCCCACACCGCGGCCGCAGATCGTCGGCCTCGCGCTGCAGCCGATGGTGCACGTCGCGGAGATGGCCGCGGCCGTCGCCTTCTACGAGGCGTTCGGCGGGGAGCTCGTCCACGGCGACCGCGACGGCGAGTGGGTGCTCATGCAGGTGGGGACGGCCCAGATCGGCCTGGTCGTGCGCCCGCCCGATCCCACCCGCGGCGAGAGCACCGTGGAACTCAACTTCTCGGCGACCATGCCCCTCGACCGCCTGGAGCGCATGCTGCGCGAGCGCAACGTGACGATCGTGGAGACCAAGACCGACCCCGACCTGGGTACGCGGCTGCACGTCGAGACGCCCGACGGGATGCCCGTCAAGATCCACCACGTGGAGCCGGATCCGCTGGTGTGACCGCCAGGCCCGCCCGGTGCGCCGCGGCCGGCACGGCCAGGCGGAGGATCAGCAGTCCGAGCAGGGCGCCGGCCGTGTTCGCGATGAGGTCGTTGACGTCGATCGTGCGCCGGCTGCCCAGCGTCAGGCCCAGCACGAGCTGGGTCAGCTCGATCACCGCGCTGGCCGTCACGGCCCGCCAGGCGATCGCGGCGTACCCGTCGCAGCGGCGCGAGAGCAGCGGGCCGAGCACGCCGAACGGCAGGAACATGATGACGTTGAGCACGAAGCTGGGCGCGTCCACGTCGCCCGGGATCCAGTGGACCATCTCCGAGAAGGGCTCCGCCGCCCAGTAGGACGGCGGGTGCGGGCGGATCGGGAAGATCGTGATCATGATGACCGCCGCCGCGTAGAGCAGGGAGATGGTGCCGAGAACGAGCCGCCGCATGGTGACTCGATTCTGCCCTGCTGTCGCGGGGACCACATACTTGCAGGCAATAAAAGTTTGCACGCCCTGCAAAAATCACCGTACGGTGTGATCGTGTCCCAGCAGACCGCGCCGCCGGGCCGGCGCGACCGGAAGAAGCAGCAGACGCGGCAGGCGCTGATCGCCGCCGCGCTGCGCCTCGTCGACCAGCGCGGGCTCGACCACGTCACCGTCGAGGCCATCGCCGAGGCGGCCGACGTGTCGCCCCGCACGTTCTTCAACTACTTCGCCAGCAAGGACGAGGCGATCACCGGCGACCAGTTCGTCGACGACCAGGAGACCCGCGACCGCTTCCTCGCGGTGCCACGCGAAGTGCCCACGGTGCGAGCGTTGCTGATCGCGGCGGAGCCCGGCCTCGCCGCGATGGAGGCCGACCACGAGCTCTGGCTGCTGCGGTTCCGGGTCATGGAGGCCAACCCGTCGCTGGTCGCCGGGCTGCTGGGCCGGTCCGCGGCGGTGGAGCGCGACCTCGTGACGGCCATCGCGCAGCGGCTCGGCATCAGCCCCGAGGACACGTACCCCCAGTTGACCGCCGCCGTGGCCGGCGCCGCCCTGCGGACCGCGCTCATGCGCTGGGCGGCGTCCGGCGGCGCGCTGCACCTGACCGACCTGGCGCGAGAGGCCTTCGAGGTGCTCGCCCGCGGACTCGCCGACCCCACCCCTACCCCCGAGGAAAACCGATGACCCTGGACGAAACCGCCAAGGTGGACACCGCCGACGCGGCATCCTCCGGCCGCATGACGCCGCGCGAGGTCGTGCAAGCGCTGTCGGGCCTGATGCTCGGCATGTTCGTGAGCATCCTGGCCTCGACGATCGTCTCCAACGCCCTGCCGCGCATCATCGCCGACCTGAACGGCTCGCAGTCCGTCTACACCTGGATCGTCACGACCGAGCTGCTGGCCATGACGGCGACCGTGCCGCTGTGGGGCAAGATGGCCGACCTCTACAGCAAGAAGCTGCTGATCCAGCTCTCGCTCGGCCTCTTCGTCGGCGGCTCGCTCATCGCCGGCTTCGCGCCCAACGTGGAGCTGCTCATCGTCAGCCGCATCCTGCAGGGCGTCGGCGCGGGCGGCATGACGGCCCTGGCGACGATCGTCATGGCCGCGATGATCCCGCCCCGGGAGATGGGCCGCTACTCGGGCATCTTCGGCGCGGTCTTCGGCGTCGCCACGATCGCCGGCCCGCTGATCGGCGGCGTCATCGTGGACACCTCGTGGCTGGGCTGGCGCTGGTGCTTCTTCATCGGCGTGCCGTTCTCGCTGGCCGCGATCCTCCTGCTGCAGCGCACGCTGCACCTCCCCTCCGTACGCAAGGAAGTCAGCATCGACTGGCTCGGCGCCTTCCTCATCACGGCCGGCGTCAGCGACCTGCTGATCTGGTCGACGCTCGCGGGCAACCACTTCGACTGGGCGTCCTGGGAGACGGCGGCCTTCGTGGCCGGCGGCATCGTCCTGCTCGCGCTCGCCGTGCTCGTCGAGTCGAAGGCCAAGGAGCCGATCATCCCGCTCGGCATCTTCCGCAACCGCACGGTCACGCTGACGATCGTCGCCAGCGCCCTGGTCGGCGTGGCGATGTTCGGCGGCACGGTGTTCCTCAGCCAGTACTTCCAGATCGCCCTCGGCAAGTCCCCGACCGTCGCCGGCCTCATGAGCCTGCCGATGATCTTCGGCCTCCTGGTCTCCTCGACCGTCGCCGGCGCGCTGATCACCAAGACCGGCCGCTGGAAGATCTACCTGGTCGCCGGCGCGATCGTGATGACCGCCGGCATGCTGCTGCTGAGCACCATCGGCGCCGGCACGAGCGTGCTGATGCTGTCGATCTGGATGCTGATCCTCGGCGCCGGCGTCGGCATGCTCATGCAGAACCTCGTCCTGGCCGCCCAGAACGACGTTCCCGCCGCCGAGCTGGGCGCCGCCACCTCGACGATCACGTTCTTCCGCAGCATGGGCGGCACGATCGGGGTGAGCGCGCTGGGTGCCGTACTCGCCGGGAAGGTCTCGTCCCTCTTCGCCGAGAAGTTCCCGCAGGCCGCCACCACCGGAGGCACGCAGGAGGTTCCCGACGTCTCCGCCCTGCCGGAGCCGGTGCGCGCCATCGTGGCCGACATCTACGCGCAGGCGACGTCGGAGCTCTTCCTCATCGGCGCGCCGATCGCCGCGCTGGCCGTGATCGCGGTCCTGTTCATCAAGGAGAAGCCGCTGCACACGCTCAGCGGCGAGGAGCGCCGCGCCCGCGAGGCCGCCGCGCCCATGCACTGACCGGTGCCGGCTCGATCGGGCGCTCCCGCCAGGCGGGGGCGCCCGCTCATTTTCCGGTACGGGATCCGCTCGCGGCAACGGCCGGATCCCTGTGCCGGGTGTGTCCTCGTGGCTCGCGGCAACGGGCGCACGAGGGCCGGGTCAGCTGGGGCGAAGGCCCACGGACGTGCGCGGGGCCGGCGGCTCGGCGCAGCCGAGCAGCCCGACGAGTCCCGAGATCCACAGCTGCCGGTAGACGGTCGGGCTGGGGTGACTGACCACCAGCTTGACCCCGGAGGCGGCCGCCGCGTGGAAGCAGGCGACCAGGATGCCGATGCCGATGCTGTCGATCAGCATCACCCGTTGGAGGTCGAGGTCTATCCGCACCGGCGTCTGCGTGGTCAGGACGTCGTTGACGGCGTCGCGCATGACGTGGGCGTTGTCCAGATCGATCTCACCGCTCGGCGCGATCTCGACGGTGCCATCGGCCAATTGGCGAGTGGTGATCGGCAGATACACGGCTGCCCTCTTCCTGGCGTCGTGCGGGCGACGCCGAACGTTCTGCGGGAGTCTGCTGCGCCGCCGGCCATCACCGGCACACCCAGCCCGGAGCCTCACCAAGGCGCCGGCCGACGTCGCGTCCTGACAACATTCCGCTGGTCTGCAAGTTACGCCAGGTAGGCGCGGAACGCCAGAGTAGTTCATATGGCCGGAATGTGCTGGATCGGTCACCGAGAGGCCCGGACATTGACGCGGCCTCCGCCCCTAAGAATACTCAGAGTATGCGCAGGAGTGCCCTAAGAGATGACTGACGTTCACCTGAGAGCGGCGGCAGCACCGGCCGAGGCGAGCATTGCGAGCGTTGATCTCGACGATACGCGGTACTTGCTGAGGAGGTTCTTCTATCCGCTATCCGTGGGCGTACCCGAAGGTGCGCACAATTTCCGGTTCCGGTTCGATGTGATCCAACTCGGACCGCTGACGGTCGGCCAGCTCGGCTTCGGCGCGCCCGTGACGCTCGGCTCGGGCGAACTGCACGCCTACCACCTGACCATTCCGGTGGCCGGGCAGGTCCGCTCGTACCAGTCGGGCAACCGCGTGCTCACCGACGTCGACCAGGCGGCGATCTTCCACCCGGACGCGCCCGTCCACACCCTGCACGACCGGAACTCGTGCGAGCTCGACGTCAAGATCGAACAGGCCGCCCTGGAGAACGAGCTGTCGACCCTTCTCGGTCACCGGATCGAGGGACCCCTCGACCTGCCCGCCTTCACGGATCTCAAGTCCGGTCCGATGCGCAGCTGGATCCGCATGATCCGCCTGCTGCGGGGCGAGATCCGGCACGGCGGCAGCCTCGTGCACGAGCCGCTGATCGCCGAGCAGTTGCGGCGCAGCATCATGAACGGCCTGCTGCTCGCCCTGCCGCACCGTTACACCGATGCCCTGACCGCGCCCGTCACCCCGGGTCCGTCCCGCGCCGTCCAGCGCGCGGTCGACGCCATACACGACGAGCCGGAGCGGCCGTACACAGTGGGCGAGATCGCGGAGATCGCGGGCGTGAGCGTGCGGTCCCTGCAGGAGGGCTTCCGCCGGCACCTGGACTGCGCACCCATGACCTACCTGCAACAGGTACGTCTCACCCGCGCGCACGAGGCCCTCCTGCGCGAGGATCCGGCGCGGACCACCGTGGCGGCCGTCGCGCACCGGTGGGGATTCGCTCACCTGGGACGGTTCGCGTCGGCCTACCGCGCCCGGTACGGAATGTCCCCTTCGGACACCCTGCGCAACCGCTGACCCGGGGACCGTTCCGCAGGGTCAGCGGTTCGCCGTCACATTCCGTTGTCACCGTGGATCGCTCGGCGTCGCCGGGGCGCTCGCTCTCGCCTCGTCATGCGTCTTGGCGCAGCCCGCTCGGTATCGCCGCGTCATGCGCCCTCGCGCAGCCGCCGGCGGCGTTCGCCCTGCTCGTTCGCTCAGGTCAATGCGCCAGCGCGAGCCAATCGCCGGGTTCGCGGCGCCGCTGTCACTCGCCGGAGTCCTGACGCAACCGCTACTCGCCGCGAGCCCCGGCGCGACCGCTACTCGCCGCGGTCGCGGCACAACCGCTACTCGCCGGGGTCGCGGCACATCCGCTACTCGCCGGGGTCGCGGCGCCGCCGTGGGCGCGGGAAGTCGTCGACCGGGGGCGTGCCGGGCGGACCGGCGAAGAGGCTTCCCCGCGGCGGCACCCAGTCCCGCCAGAGGCCGAGCCGCATCGGCACGGAGATCGCCACACCGTCGCCGGCGCCCCGCAGGGCACGCAGGTATTCGAGGACACGTACCGCCGCCACTCCGCCGTCGCGGGCGAGCGCCGACAACACCTCGGTGTCCTCGTCGGGCCCGGCGCCACGCCGTTCCAGCACCATGGCGAGGCCGGTGAGTAGCCGTACCACCTCGCTCGCGTCGCGCTCCGCGTCGGTCAGGTCGCTCATCGTGAACCACCCGGCCCCGCCGGAGTGCCACGCCACACACCGCAGCGATCGCTCATCTCTCGTCACGTTCCCCTCGCCACCGTGTGCGTGATCCCCGCCGGACACCCACACAGGTGACACCGCAGAAATGTATTCGTCCGGCTACTCAGCGTCCATCCGCTGCGCGCGGTGGTTGTCCGAATCGCGCTCGCGCGGCGCCGAACGGCATGAACGCCCGTTTTGCGTACGCGTGGGAAACGGCATGGAGATGGGTTCGCGTTGAGATCCACCCGGACGGGGTAAGCGAGAGAGGAAAGGCACAAGAATCGATCGAAGCCCGCGGGCATCCATCTTGGAGGAGCCATGACCGAGGAGATCCGGCCTCCGCTGGAGGAGTCACAGGAAGTGGCGGACGCCATCGAGGACGATGTGGCGGTCGACGCCTTCATCACCGGCGGCGGTCCCGACTCGGACACCCCGCAGTTCATCGAGCCCGGCGACCGGCCCGAGATCCGCACGGGCGCCGACCAGCCCTGGGAGCCGGTCGACCTGGCGGAGGCCGAGGGCCGGGACCCCACCCCCGAAAACATCGAGCGAGCCCGCGAAGAGCTCGACCGCGACGGCCCCGCCGCCATCGAGCGCACCGTCCCCTGATCCCCCGCGCCCGCTCTCTCCACACCGGCGAGCCGCGCTCACCTTCGAGCACGGCTCGCCGTCGTCGCCCAACGCCCCGATGGCCTGACCGGGCTCCCCCGCTCAGCTCGCCCCGCACGGCCGCGATGCGGCTCCCCCGCTCAGCTCGCCCCGCGCACGGCCGCGATGCGGCTGGTCCGGCTGGTGACGCCGACGGGCCGAACGACGCACACGAGGGTGCGCTATTCGACGGTCGCGGTGATGCTGTGCCAGCCGGTGGCGCCGTCCGGGAAGGGTGTCGCCCGCGTCTCCGTCTGGACCGCCCCGGTGCCATCCGTGGCGCGCACTGTCAGCGTGTGCGGGCCCGGCGCGGCCTGCCACTCCCAGCGCCACTGCACCCAGGTGTCCGAGGACGGCACCGGCAGCAGCTCCGCCTTCTCCCAGGGGCGCTCGTCCACCCGCACCTCGACGGTGCGGATGCCCCGGCCCTGCGCCCAGGCCACCCCGGCGACGGTCACCCGTCCCGCGGTCAGCGTGGCGAAGGGCTGCGGCTTGTCGATGCGCGACGCCGTCTTGACCGGCCCCTGCGCCGCCCAGCCCCGCCGCACCCAGTACGCGTCGAACTCCGCGAACGTGGTCAGCTCCAGCTCGGTCACCCACTTGCACGCGCCGGCGTACCCGTACAGACCCGGCGTGAGCATCCGGACCGGGAAGCCGTGCTCGAGCGGCAGCGGCTCGCCGTTCATGCCGACGCAGAGCATCGCGTCACGCCCGTCGAGCACCGTGGCGACCGGCGTGCCGATCGTCATGCCCTCCGTGGACCGCGCCACGAGCTGATCCGCCGCCGGGTCGAGGCCCGCCTCGCGCAGCAACGACGCCAGCGGCACGCCCAGCCAGCGCGCCGTCCCCGTGTAGGGCCCGCCCACCTCGCTGGACACGCAGTTCAGGGTGATGTCCCGTTCGACGAGCGGCCGGCGCAGCAGGTCGTCGAAGGAGTACGTCGCCTCCCGGTCCACCATGCCGTGCACCCGCAGCCGCCACTCGCCGACGTCGACCCGCGGCACACTCAGCGCCGTGTCGACCCGGTAGAACTGCTCGGAGTAGAACCCGGGTGCCGTCCCCGCGGGCAGCGGCCGGGCCGGATCGGCTGCCGCCGGGAGCTGGATGGCCTCCCGGGACCGGGTCACCGCTCCCCCGCGCGCCCGCCGGACCACCTCGGCGCCCCCGCCGGCGAGCACCGCGCCCCCGCCGACCACCATCGCCGTACGCAAGAACGCCCGCCGATCGAACCCCGCGGGAGCCGAAGCGTCGCCTCGCACGGGTCGCCCGCGCCACCACAGCACCGCACCGGCGACCAGCGCGGCGACCAGGGCGGGCCCGGCGTCGTACCACTCGGCGGCCGGACGCGACAGCGCCGCCGCCGCTCCCACCAGCCCGAGCGCCGCCGCCCCGGCGACGCCGATCCAGCGACGGCGGGCACTTCCCACGCCGGCCGCCGCGGCGACGAGCACCAGGACCACCACGATGCCGGTCAGCAGCACCGGCTTGTCGTGGGTGCCGAAGGTGCGCACCGCGAACTCCTTGACCGGGGTGGGCGCCGCGTCGATGGCCGCGCCACCGACGGCGACCAGCGGTCCCGCCTGGGGCCGGGTGGCCGCCGCGAGCAACTCCGCGACGGCCACCCCGAGCCCGGCGGCCAGGACCCCGGTCAGGGCCGGAACTCCCGCACGCCGTAACACCGTCAGCCCTTCGGCATCAGCACGGAGTCGATGATGTAGACCGTCGCGTTGGCGGTCTGCACGTTGCCGCACACCACGGAAGCGTCGTCCACTTTGAAGTCGGTGCCGCTGCCGGTGACCGTGACCTCGTCACCCTCCAGCGTCTTGTGCGTGCCGGCCAGCTCCGCCGGCGTCAGCTTGCCCGCGACCACGTGGTAGGTCAGGACGCTGGTCAGCGTCTTCTTGTCGGCGAGCACCTTGTCGAGGTCGGCCTTCGGGATCTTGTCGAACGCGGAGTTGGCCGGGGCGAAGACGGTCAGCTCCGGAGCCGTGTTGAGCGAGTCCACGAGACCCGCCTTCTTCACGGCCGTGACCAGCGTGGACAGCACCGGGTTGCCGGACGCCGCCGTCGCCACCGGCACCTGCGCCATGGCGGCGAAGCTGCCCGGGTTGGAGTCGTCCGTCGGAACCGCCGAACAGCCGGCACCGAAGTTGGTCATCGTGTCCGACGGCGCCGCCGAGGACATCATCGGCGCGGCCGAGGTCATGGTGGGAGCCGGCTCGGCGGCCGTGCTGTCCGAGTCGGAGTCGCTGCCGCAGGCGGCGAGGGACACCGAGAACAGAGCGGCCGCCGCAACGGCGGTGATCTTCGAGCTGCGCATTTCGTACCCCTCAGTAGTAGTTCGTGGCTTCACTCCTGATTCGCACCCGATGGCCACCCGGATTGGTCTAGGTCAGAGAAATTTCGGCGACCGGCGGCAGCGACGGCTCGGCCGACCCACCGGCCGGCTCGACGGTCACGCCCAGCGCGTCACTGCCGGGCAGGCCCTCCACGATCTGCACCCCGGACGCGGCCCCGGCCGCCAGCACGCCGGCGTCGGTCATGGTCGTGTCGTGCACGGCCCACAGCTGGAAGGCCTGGTCCCGCGCCGGCGCGGTGACCGCGCCCATCAGCACCACCGCGGCACTGTGCGAGGCCGACGACGCGACGGTCACCGTCCCGCCGCCGCGGATGGCTCCCGACCGCATGACGACGTCGGACGCGGACAGGATCGCCTGCACGCGCGCCTCACGCTGCGCGGCGGCCACGGCAATCCGGCTCTGCTCGTCCACCCGCTGCTCCTGCACGGCCCAGACGCCGACACCGGTGCCGGCGGAAAGGATCACTGCCGCTGCCGCCGCCACGGGCCAGCGCCGTAGCCGCGAGGCCGGACGAAGGCCGACGACCCGGGAGTCGGGGCGCCCGCCGTCGGCCGGCGGCAACTGCCTCGTGCGCTTGATCGCCCCCATGACCTCGGCCCGCAGCCGCGGCGGCGGGATCGACCACGTGCTGTCGGCCATCCGGCTCGCGGTCTCCCGCAGCTCGGCCAGCTCCACCTGGCAGGCCGAGCAGCCGGCCACATGCTGCTCGAAGGCCGCCCGGTCCTCCTCGTCCACGGCATCGAGCACGTAAGCACCGACGAGCGAGTGCACATCGTTCGAGGTCATGCGGGCACCTCCACACCCAGGCAGTCACGCAGGCGGATCAGGCCGTCGCGCATCCGGGTCTTGACCGTCGGCAACGGCGTGCCGAGCAGGTCGGCCACTTCCCGGTACGAGTGGCCCTGGTAATAAGCGAGCGTCACGGCCTGCCGCTGCAGCTCGGTCAGGTCGTCGAGGCAGTGCCGGACCTGCTGGCGCTCCAGCCGCCCCGACACCTCGTCGGCGACCTCGTCGTAAGGCGTGTCCACCGCCGCGGCGCCGGCCTTCATCGTGCGGTCGGCCGAGGCCTGCTCGGAGCGGACCCGGTCGACCGCGCGGCGGTGCGCGATCGTGAACACCCAGGAAGTCGCCGAGCCCTTGGCAGCGTCGAACCGGGCCGCGGTGCGCCACACCTCGACGAGCACCTCCTGCGCGACCTCCTCCGCCTGGGCGGGATCGCGCAGCACGCGCCGGATCAGCCCGTAGACCCGCGGGGCCACGAGGTCGTAGAGCCGGGTGAAGGCCTGCTCGTCGCCGCGGGCCACCGCGCGGAGCAGGTCGCCCACATCCACCGGTGGTGCGGGCACCGCGGACAAATGGTCCGGGCGCCGCGCCGCGCCGTGCTCCGTCATGGGTCCGCCTCTCGCTGCTGGTCATCGTCGGTGGGTGGGTCACCCGGCATTCAACGCGGATTCGGCGCCCGGGGCCACGCGGATGGGTCCGGCCTGTGGATAACCGGCAGCCTGTGGACAACTTCCGATCAGTTCATCGGCGGCGCGTACAACCGACATCCGAGCGGACGGCGTTTACAGGGCGGACAGACAACGGAGGGCGGCCGATGGCGGACGAGGAGTACCTCACCTATGTGCGGGCCCGGGTGCCCGCGCTGCGCAGGCTGGCCCACCAGCTCAGCGGGGACGCGCACGAGGCGGACGACCTGGTGCAGGAGACCGTGACCAAGGTCTACGTGCGGTGGGCGCGCATCCGATCCGTGGAGAGCATCGACGCGTACGTGAACAGGATGCTCATCCGCACCTTCCTCGACTCGCGGCGGCGGGGCTGGTGGAAGGTGCTGCTCGGCACGACACCCGACCGGGTCGCGGCGCCGGAGCCGGCCGTGGAGGAGCGCGATTTCGTGCGCTCGGCCCTCGCGCAGGTGCCGCCACGGCAGCGCGCGGTGCTGGTGCTGCGCTACCTGAACGATCTGCCGGTCGCCGAGACGGCAGCCCTGCTGGGATGCAGCGAGGGCACGGTCAAGAGCCAGACCGCGCACGGCCTCACCGCGCTGCGCCGCATCCTGGCCCACCACGACGACAACGGCAGCCACCCGGCCGGCCACGAGCTGGGCCGCGCGCGATGAGGGAGGAAGACATGATCGACGAGAAGCGGGCGGTGCAGCTGCTCACCACGCTCACCGACGAGCCGGGGACGCCGTCCGGCGTCGACCTGGAGCGCGCGGTCCTGGACGGCCGCAGGCGCCGCGGCCGGCGACGCACGTCGGCTGCTCTTGGCGTCGTCGCGGTGACCGCCGCCGTGGCCGTAGGCACTCCCGTGGCGCTCTCGGCGCTGCGACCGCCGGCGCCGAGGTCCGCCGCCCCGGCCGCGACCGCCGACCCGGCCCCGAGCAGCACACCGGCGGCCCTGACAAGGGTCCGCTCGTGCGAGCGGGTCGCCATGGCCGCCTCGGGCGGCGGTGAGCCCGACGCGGCGATCGAGGCCGTCGACCCGGCAGGCCGGTGGCTCGCGGGCACCGCGGGCGACGACCTGACAGTCTGGCGCGACAGGGCTCTGCAGGATCGGGTCTCCTTCCCGAACGGCAAGCCCATCGTGGCCGAGGTGAACGCCGCGGGGGTCGTGGTCGGGTCGCACGAGCCGGTCGAGGACACGCTGCAGGCCTGGGCGTGGTCGGAGGGCAAGCTCACCATGCTGAAGGCGACCGCCAAGAGCGCCCAGGCCTTCGGCATCAACGACGCGGGCACGATCGCCGGCTGGCAGGGCGACGCGGATCACTGGCGAGCCGTGGCCTGGAAGGACATCGACGCCGAGCCGACCGTCCTGCCGCTGCCCGCCGGCTACACGACGAGCCGCGCGCTGGGGATCTCCTCCGACGGCACGATCCTCGGCGACGTCGGCCGGGGCGGGGAGCACCTGCTCTACCGCTGGGATGCCGACCTCCGGGGCGGAGAGGTCGTCCCCTCGCCGGTCGTGGACGGGACGACCGTGCGCAACCCGACGAACTTCGTGGCCGGCGACGGCTGGCTGGCCGGCGAGGGCTTCCTCGGCGGCAAGCAGATGGGGCTGCGCTACGAGGTCGCCGCCGGCCGGTGGACCGCCGTGCCGGCCGGGATGGACCGGCTCGCCGCCATCAGCGCCCGCGGCTGGGCCGTGGGCGACGACTTGCAGACGGAAACGGCACATCTCTACGACGGCACGAAGCTCCACACGCTGCCCGGCACCGCCCCGGGCCGGCCGGCGAGCGTCCGCGCCATCAGCGACGACGGCCGCGTGCTCGGCGGCCAGGCGAACGGCGCAACGCTGTGGACCTGCTCCTGACCCCGGCGCAGAGGCGAGCCCGCGTCAGGGCCTGCACGCGAGCCGGGACGACGAGTAACGCCCAGCGCGCGAGGCAGAACACGGGTCGACGACCAGCGCGCGAGGCAGAACACGGGTCGACGACCAGCGCGCGAGGAGGGACACAGGGTGGGAGCCCCACGCCGGCCGGGACGGGACGCGGACGAGACGGGGGGCGAGACAGGGCGGGACGCGGGGCGCGGGCGGGGCGGGGCGGGGCGGTCAGAGGGTGATGGTGCGGCCGGTGTCGATGGATTCGGCGGCGGCGGACAGGATGCGGCCGACCTGGGCGCCGAAGCGGATGTCGAGGGGGGATGCCGGGCCGCCGGCTGCCGCGGTGATGAGGGCGTCGACGGCGCGGGCGAAGGCGTCGACCGGTGCCCACTCGACGGCGGGGACCACGGCGATGCCCGACTCGCCGTGGAAGGAGGCGTCCTCGCGCTCCAGTTTTTCCGGGGCGTCGACGGTCAGGGTCAGGGTGGTGATGCCGCCGCTCTCGTGGCGGAGCAGGACGTGGGTCATGTCGCGCGCGCCGGCGAGGGCGGTGACCTGGGTGACCGGGCCGAGGACGGGCAGGACGAGGGCGACCGCGTGCGGGCCGACGTCCCAGAGGCCGCCGCTCTCCTTGCGCCAGACGGACTCGCCGAAGGGATTGCCCTCCTGGAAGATCGAGCCGAGGTGATCGACGCGGGCCTCGAGCCAGCCGCCCGTCGCGGTGACCCGGTCGAGGAAGTCCTGGATGGCCGGCATGAAGCGGCGGGTGAAGAAGACCACACTCGCCACCTCGCGCTCGGCCGACGCGGCGACGATGGCGTCGGTGGCCTCGGTGGTGAAGGCCACCGGCTTGTCGAGGAGCAGGTGCTTGCCGGCCCGGGCGGCGCGCAGGGCGATGTCGGCCTGGATGTCGGGCGGCAGCGCGACGGCCACGGCGTCGACGTCGGCGATCAGGGCGTCGATGTCCGAGTAGGCGGTGGCGCCGTGCTCCTGGGCGAGAGCGGCGGCCTTGTCCGGGTTACGGCCCCAGACGCCGACCAGTTCCACGTCCTGGTGCGCCGCGAGGGCCGGAGCGTGCGCCAGATGGGCCCAGGGCCCCGTGCCGAAGAGTCCGAACCGCATGGCGTCCCGCCTTCCGATCATGGTTCGCCCGGCGCGAGGTGACGGTCCGCCCGGGCGTGCGGATGATGATCCACCCGGGCGAAAGCTAACACGCCCCGGCCGCTCAGTACGCTGTGCCGGTGATGAACGGCCCGCTCTCGCTCGCGACGATCGTGGTGGCCCTGGTGCTGGGCGTCTGGTACCTCGTGCGATGTGCCCTGGACAAGCGCCCGACCAACACCGATCTGTGGGCGATGCTCGGCCTCGGCCTGCTCGTCGTGGTGCTGGTCGTCGTCGCGATCGTCGGCCTGATCACCGGCGACCGCCCGAGCGACACGACCACCTTCGTCGGCTATCTCATCACCACGATCGCCTTCGCGCCGGTCGGCGTCTACCTGGCCCGCCTGGAACCGACCCGCTGGGGCACCCTCATTCTCGGCGTCGCCGCACTGACGCTGCCGGTACTCGTGCTGCGCCTGCAGCAGATCGCGGAGGTGACCAGTGGCTGAGCAGCCCACCCCCACCCCGGCCCGCCCCCGGGACGCGGCCATCGGCTCCGGCCTCGGCCGCGTCCTGCTCCTGGTCTACGGCATCTTCGCCCTCTCGGCGAGCGCCCGCGCCCTGGTCCAGATCACCACGCACTTCTCCGAGGCGCCCCTGGCCTACCTGCTCTCCGCCTTCGCCGGCCTGGTCTACATCGCCGCCACGGCCGGCCTGGCGGTCGGCGGCACCCGCGGCCGGAGCATCGCCCTGGTCAGCTGCTCGATCGAGCTGCTCGGCGTCCTCGTCGTGGGCACGCTGAGCATCGCCGACGCGGTGGCCTTCCCCGACGACACCGTCTGGTCGCACTACGGCAGCGGCTACGGCTACGTCCCGCTCGTGCTGCCCTTCATCGGCCTCTGGTGGCTGTGGCGCAACAGGCCGGCGACTAGCTGACGATGTGCGGCAGGAAGTGGCAGGCGTCCTTGGTCACGAGCCCGTCCTGCCCGATGCCCTCGCGGATGCCCATCCCGGCCGGCTCGCCGTCGATGAGCCACGACCCGATCACCGGGTGGACCGTCCCCTCGAGCCCGTCGAAGGACGGCAGCTCGCACAGCTCCTGCACGACGTAGCGCCCGTCGGACCCGTACTCACTGGGGTTGGCGGTGAGGGTGACCCCGTCCTTGATCAGGGTGACCGACCCGCCCTCGCGACCCCAGACCGGCTTCTTCGCGTACGACGTCAGCGTCGCCGCCCCGGACGACTCGGCGAAGTAGGCCGGCAGCAGGTACTTGCCGCGCTCGGGGTCGTCGCCGAAGAGGTTCCACAGCACCGGCAGCAGCGCCTTGTTGCCGAGCAGCGCCGCCTTGTAGGGCGGCTCGATCCAGACCGTGCCGCGCTTCGCGGGGTCGGCCATGTTGCGGAAGAAGGCCTTGCCGCCCTCCTCGTTCCAGAACCATTCCCACGGGTAGAGCATGAAGATCACGTCGACGGGCTCGGCCTTGTGCTCCTGGCCGGGCGCCGGGACGAAGAGAACGCGGTCGCCGTTGACGTCCCAGCCGATCTGGCTCATCGCGATCAGCTCGACCGGGAAGCCGGCCTCCTCGGCGGTGCTCATGAGGTAGGCCACGTTCATCCGGTCCTCGCCGGTGGGCTCGCTGGTCTCGTACGCGAAGAAGATCTTGGGTTTCTCCGGGAGCCAGGGCCGGGCCTCGCGCAGCTTGGCGATGTTGCGCCGCCACGCGCCCGGGTCGGCGGGCTCGTCCGGGGTGGCCTCCCAGCCGACGAGGCGGTCGTGGATCGAGTTCCACTGGCGCCACGGGTGCTGGGTGAGGTTGGTCTGGTCGGCCCAGTGCCACTGGATGACCGCGGCCTCGACCAGTGACGTCGGGGTCTGCGCGTTGAACTCGAGCAGCCGGGGCACGCTGCCGGCGCCGTTGTACCAGAGGTCGAAGCGGCCGTAGACGGTCGGCGAGAAGTCCGGCGTCTGCAGCGGCACCCGGTTGTCGGGGTCCTTGTCCAGGTGGGTCCAGGTCTCGGCGTCGCCGTCGTACCAGGTGCGGATGATCTGCTCGTGCGTGTACTCGGGGATGCCGATCTTCGTCAGGAAGCACGCGTCGGGCGTGCACACCGACGTGAAGTAGCCGTCGCGGCGGCCCTGCGGGGTGTGCCGGGGACACTGCTTGACCATCCAGTCGCCCGCGTCGAGGCACATCTGGTAGAGCGTCGTGGTCGCCGTCTCCAGTTCCTCGATCTCGGCCTGGGTGAAGTCGTAGTACGGACCCTCCTGCCAGTACGACAGCATCGTGCCGTCGGGCAGTTCGGTGTCGTTGTACGTCAGCCCGAGGCTGTAGTTGGTGAGCTGCCAGCCCTCGCGAACGGGGCCGTAGGGAACGCGGCGCATGTCAGCTGCCCGACTTTCCGCTGGTGCCGCTGCCGCCCTTGCCGACGACGCTGGTCTTCACGGTGCCGTTGCCGATCTTGCCGGTGGACGGCAGGCCGAACGAGCGCCGGGCCGCCGCGTCGTTGTACGCGAACTTCGACCCGCCCGCCGGCAGCCGCGACCCGACCGGATAGCCGGACCGGTAGCCCGAGGAGTGCCAGATGAAGAAGCCACCGCCCCCGCCGCCGCCGTGGTAGTCGTCGTCGCAGTAGTCCTCGTCGACGATGACGCCGTTGGCATCGGCGCAGTAGAAGCCCTCGTCCTGGTATTGATTCCCGTTGTCGCACGCGGCCGCGCCACCGGCGGCCAACAGCAGGAACGTGCTGGTCAACGAGACGCTGCGCGAGGTCATCCGTCGTGTCACTGTCGGCTTCTCCGCCCTTTCGCCGTCCGGGGTCCTCTACTCATGTGTAGCGACCCCGGACAACTTCAGTCACTAGGCGCGAGGACCCCCGGCGACATAGATCACCTGACCGGACACGAATCCGGCGCCCTCACTGACCAGGAAGGATACGGTGTTCGCCACGTCTTCGGGACGGCCCGCCCGGCCGACCGGGATCTGACCGATCGCCGCCTTCTGGAAATCCGCGAAGTCGACGCCGACCCGCGCGGCGGTCGCGGCGGTCATATCGGTCACGATGAACCCCGGGGCGACCGCGTTCGCGGTGATGCCGAAGCGACCGAGCTCGATCGCCAGCGTCTTGGTGAAGCCCTGCAGCCCGGCCTTCGCCGCCGCGTAGTTCGCCTGGCCCCGGTTGCCCAGCGCGGATGTGCTGGAGAGGCTGACGATGCGCCCCCAGCCGGCGTCCACCATGTGCTTCTGCACGGCCCGGCTGAAGAGGAACGCGCCGCGCAGGTGGACCGCCATGACGGTCTCCCAGTCGTCGTCGGTCATCTTGAACAGCAGGTTGTCGCGGAGCACACCGGCGTTGTTGACCAGCACGGTCGGGGCCCCGAGCTCGGCCGTCACCCGCTCGACGGCGGCGGTGACCTGCTTGGCGTCCGAGACGTCGGCGCCCACGGCGAGGGCGGTGCCCCCCGCGTCGTGGATCGCCGTCACCGTGCTGGCGCAGGCACCCTCGTCGAGGTCGACGACGGCAACCGCGAGGCCGTCCCCGGCCAGTTTGCGCGCGGTCGCCTCCCCGATCCCGCGCGCGGCTCCGGTGACGATCGCTACCCGGCTGGGCTGGGTCATTCGTGGCCTCCCGATGGTCGATGTGAGACCGACTCTATCGATGTGTTTCCGGCCGGTGAACAATTGTCAGGCCGAGTGCAAGATCTCACGCGTAGCGGCGCAGCCGGATCCAGCGGTACCCGAAGCCGGCCACCGGCAGGGCGTCGAACTTGTCCGGTTCCGGGTACTCCTGGTCGGCGAGGATGTCGTTGGGGAACTCGGCCTCCTCGGCCAGCGAGCTCAGGTCCACCACGGCGTCGTCCGGGCCGAGGTTGTGCAGGAAGACCATGCACCCGGTGTCGGCGTCGGCGCGGTGCACCAGCACGCCGTGCGGCACCGGCACGTCGACGTGGGTGCAGCTTCCGCTGCCGACCTCCGGCGTCTCCCGGAGCGTACGGATCATCCGCTCGAACCACGACAACAGCGACGTCGGATCGTGGCGCTGCAGCGTGGCGTTGACCGTCTCGTAGCCGTAGTCGCCGCCGGAGATCACCGGCCGCACCAGCTGGTCGGGCGCCGCCGTCGAGAAGCCGCCGTTGGGCAGGGACGACCACTGCATCGGCGTACGGATGGCGTTGCGCCCGTCCAGGGACAGGTCCTCGCCCATCCCCAGCTCCTCGCCGTAGCGGATCACCGGCGTGCCGCGCAGGCTGAACTGCAGCGCGTAGGCCAGCTCGATGCGCCGGCGGTCGCCACCGAGCATCGGGGCGAGGCGGCGGCGGATGCCCCGGCCGTACAGCTGCATGTTCTCGTCCGGCCCGAATTCGGCGAAGACCTCGGCACGCTGCTCGGCGGTGAGCCGGGAGAGGTCGACCTCGTCGTGGTTGCGCAGGAAGGTCGCCCACTGGCCGCCCGCGGGCAGCTTCGGGGCGTCGCGCAGCGCGTCGATGATGCCCTCGGGGTCCTTGCGGGCCAGGCCGAGCATCAGCCGGCCGTTGAGCATGAAGTCGAAGAGCATGTGGATGCGGTTCGACGAGCCGCCGTCGTCGCCGAAGAAGTGCTTCAGCTCGTCGGGCTCGACGTTGGCCTCGGCGAGCAGGACGGCGTCGCCCTTGCGCCACTGGATGTGCTGGCGCAGCTCGCTCAGGAACTCGAGGTCCTTGGGCGGCGCCGGGTTGCCGGGCCGGGTCTCCTCGATGATGAACGGTACGGCGTCCATCCGGAAGCCGGCCACCCCGAGCTGCAGCCAGAACGCACAGATCTTCTTGATCTCCTCGCGGACCTGCGGGTTCTCGATGTTGAGGTCCGGCTGGAACTTGTAGAAGCGGTGGTAGTACCACTGCTTGGCGGTCCGGTCGTAGGTCCAGGTCGTGTCCTGCTCGCCGGGGAAGACCATGCCCTGGTGGCGGTCCGGCGGCTGGGTCTCGCTCCAGACGTACCAGTCCCGGTACGGCGAGTCGGGCGACGACCGCGCCGACTGGAACCACGGGTGCTGGTCCGACGTGTGGTTGACGACCAGGTCGATGATGACCTTGATGCCGCGGTTGCCCGCCTGGTGCAGCAGCTCGGCGAAGTCACCGAGGCTGCCGAAGCGCGGGTCCACGTTGTAGAAGTCCGACACGTCGTAGCCGTCGTCGCGGTCCGGCGTCGGGTGGATGGGGTTGAGCCACAGGGTGTTGACGCCCAGCCGGGCGAGATAGTCCAGCCGCCCGATCAGTCCCCGGATGTCGCCGACCCCGTCGCCGTCCGAGTCGGCGAACGTGTCGATGTCCAGACAGTAGATGACGGCCTTCTCGTACCACCGGTCGCTCATGGCCCTGTTACATCCCCCACCGCCCGCCGCGGGGAAACCAGGGATTCTTTCGGGTCGCCCCGGGTACGCAGAGAGTCATGAGCGTCCCCCAGTTCCTCGCCGCCGAGGCCGACCTGACCCAGTCCGGGGGGCTGACCGGCTGGGTGGCGTCCGTCATCGACTCGCTGGGCGCGCTCGGCGTCGGCCTGCTCGTCGCCCTCGAGAACATCATCCCGCCGATTCCCAGCGAGATCGTGCTGTCCCTGGCCGGATACCTCGCCAGCGAGGGCAAGGGCAACCTGATCCTGATGTGGGCCGCGGCGACCGCCGGCTCGGTGGTCGGTGCCCTGCTGCTCTACTGGCTCGGCCGGGGCGTGGGTGAGGACCGGCTCAAGCGCTGGCTCGACCACATCCCGCTGGTCGACGCGGACGACCTGGAGAAGGCCGACCGGTGGTTCGAGCGCCACGAGAAGGTCGCCGTGCTCTTCGGCCGGATCGCCCCGGTCGTCCGCAGCCTGGTGTCGATCCCGGCCGGCGCCAACCACATGCGGCTCGGCCTCTTCACGCTGCTCACCGCGATCGGCAGCGGCGTCTGGAACGCGCTCTTCGTCGGCGGCGGTTACGCCCTCGGCGAGCGCTGGCAGAACGTCGAGAAGTACAGCCACTGGTTCGACTACGCGATCTGGGCGCTGATCCTCTACATGGTCGTCAGCTGGGTCGTGAAGAAGGTGCGCAAGCGCCGTCGCGCGGCCCCGGAGGACCGCGCGACGGACGAGGAGGAGATCAGAAGCCCGCGCTGATCCGCGTGAAGTCCCAGTCGCCCTGGGCGATGCCGGAGCAGTCGGAGACCACGCCGCCGCCGGCGCAGCCGCGGTCCCGGTTGACGGCCCAGAAGGTGAACCGCGCGAAGTTGTTGGTCTTCGCGTAGTCGCGGATCCGGGTCCAGGTGTCCGTGCTGGTCAGCTCCTGCTGGTCGGACAGGCCGTTCATGCCGGAGATGCCCATGTGGCTGTAGGCCTGCGCGTCGGTGTAGCCGAAGGTCGTCTTGAGCAGGTTCTTCAGACCCTCGGAGGCGCCGACCGTGGCGCCGTACATGTCGCTGCCGCCGCCGAAGTCGAACGGCATCTGGGTGAAGATGTCGATGTTCGCGCCCAGCGCCTTGGCCTGCTGCACGAGCCGGGTGCCGTAGTAGTTCGGGCCGGTCGGCGAGGTGCCGAAGGTGAGGATGGTCTTCACCGACGGGTTCTTCTGCTTGACGATCTTCAGCGCGTTGAGGATGCGGTCCTGGACGACCGTGTTCTCGAACTCGTCGGTGTTCTCGATGTCGATGTCGATCGCCTGCAGGCCGAAGGCGTCGATCACCTTCTGGTACGCGCCGGCGAGCGCCTCGGGCGTCGAGCAGTTCGGGCCCAGCTTGTTGCCGCTCCAGCCGCCGATCGACGGGACGACCGAGCCGCCGGCCGCCTTGATCGCGTTGATCGTGCTGGCGTGCACGCCGCCGGTCAGGCCGCCCTCGCCGTCCCACACCGGGTTGCAGCCGTTGGCCAGCACGAAGGCGATGGTGAAAGCCTTGATGCCCGTGGCGTTCATGACCGTCGAAGGCGCGGGCGGGTTGCCCCAGCCCGGGTAGATGTACGGCGCCGACGCCATCTTGGTGCCGGTCGACGGGGGCTGGGTGGTGGGCGGCGTGGTCGGCGGGGTGGTCGGGTCCGTGGTGCCGCCGCCGCAGGCGCCGTTGTCGGCCCAGACGTCCCACTGACCGCTGTGCGTGGCCGGCGACTCGTTCTGCGTCCACCACTTGGCCGTGTAGTTGTGGCCGGACTGCGAGGCCTGGTTGCTGGCCGTGTAGACGGCACTGGCGGACCAGGCGGGGGCGCAGGCGACGGCCGCGTTCGAGGCCGTCATGGGGATGATCGCCGCGGCGCCGCCGGCGACGGTGACGGCCAGGGCCGCCAGGAGGGACTTCTTCACGTGGGGGATCTCCAGCTTCAGGGAAGAGCGTGGACGTGGGGGGAGACGACGTTCGCCCAGCCGTTGCCGGCGGTGACGTCCCAGTTGATGGACCAGGTCATCGCGCCGCGCAGCCCGGGGTAGGTGCGCGGGGGCTTGAAGGAGCCGCAGTTCGTGCCGCGGGCCAGGCAGTCGAGGGCCTGGTTGACGACGGCGGGCGAGACATAGCCGCCGCCGGCCGCGCTGGTGGTCGCCGGCACGCCGATCCCGACCTGATCGGGCCGCAGACCCGCCTCGAGCTGGATGCAGGCCAGCGCGACGATGAAGTTGACCGAGCCCTGCCCGTACGCGGCGTTCTGGTCGCAGCCGAGCATCGCGCCGGAGTTGTAGAACTGCGTGTTGACGATCGTGAGGATGTCCTTGATGTCCAGCGCGAGCTTGAAGTACGAGCCGGCCGGGTTCTGCATGTCGATCGTCTGCGGGGCCATCGTGATGATCAGCCCCGAACCCGCCCTGGTGCGCAGGCTCCGCAGCGCCTGGGCCATGTAGGTCGGGTTGACGCCGTTCTCCAGGTCGATGTCGACGCCGTCGAAGCCGTACGTCTGCATCAGCGACCAGACGGAGTTGGCGAAGTTGGTCGCGGCGGTCGCGTCGTTGACCGACACCGTGCCGGTCTCGCCGCCGACCGAGATGATGACCTTCTTGCCGCGGCTCTTCAGCGTGGCGACGTCCGCCTTGAACTGCGCGTCGGTGTAGCCGCCCACGCTGGCCGCCAGCCCCGGGTCGACGGCGAAGCTCACCGCGCCGGGCGTGGAGGTCGCGTTCGCGAAGGCGACGGCCACGAGGTCGTACGTGGCCGGGACGGCCGCGAGCTTGATCTCCTGGGCCGGGTTGTCGAAGTTCTGCCAGTAACCCGTGACCACGTGCGCCGGCAACGTCCCGTTGGAGGGAGGCGGCGTGGTCGGCGGCGTGGTCGGCGGTGTCGTGGGCGGCGTGGTCGGCGGCGTGGTCGGGTCGGTCCCGCCGGTGCCGCAGACGCCGTTGTCGGCCCAGACGTCCCACTGGCCGCTGTGCGTGGCCGGCGACTCGTTCTGGGTCCACCACTTGGCCGTGTAGTTGTGGCCGGACTGGGAGGCCTGGTTGCCGCCGGTGTAGACCTGCGACGCGGACCAGGCCGGGGCGCACGCGACTGCCGCGTTCGCCCCGGTGGCGAGGTAGAGGCCGGCGCCGGACGTCAGGACGACGGCGGCGACGGCCAGGGGAAGGGATCGGCGCATGGGGATGGGCCTTCCACCAGGGGGATGGGGGGTGGCCCAATTATTAGGACTCTTAACAAAGCCTGTAAAGGTATTGGCCAACTTAATTTCCAGTTAACGTCCAGATCAAGATCAAAATTCGGATGTCGTAGCTGGGTGGGGCGTACGGACCGCCGCTCACGCCGAGGGCCGCACGTGCGGGGCCAGGGCCGTGACCGGCCCTGAGCGGCCCCGCACGCACGGCTACGTGCGTGAGTGGGGAAGACCCTAGCGGCGGAACTGGAACCAGTTGACGTTGACGAAGTCCGCGGCCTGGCCGCTGGAGAAGGTCAGGAAGACCGTGTGCGCCCCGGTCACCCCGCTCACGTTGCCCGGCACCGAGCGCCACGACTGCCAGCCGCCCGTATTGGACAACGCGAACGACCCGATCGGCGCGTTGGACCGGCTGTCGATGCGCACCACGACCAGTCCGCTGACACTGGCGCCGGCACCGGAGGACACCCGCGCCAGGAAGTCACGCGGCGCCGACGAGCCGAAGTTGACGTTGCTGAACTGCAGCCAGTCGCCGTTCCCGAGGGCGCCGACGTTCTGGCCGCCCTCCGAAGCCGTCTCCTTGATCACAGCGGACGCGGCGTCGTACGACTCGGCCTCGATGGTGCCGTAGGCGTCGCGCGTGCCACCGGACGGCGGCGGCGTGGTCCCTCCCCCGCCCCGGGTGTAGACGGCGACGTAGTCCACCAGCATCGGGCGCCCGGAGACCGTGGCCGCCGTCGGCGTCGCGGAGCCAGCCACCCCGTTCGGGAAGCCGCCGCCCATCGCCACGTTGAGCAGCAGGAAGTAGCCGTTGTGCGAGGTCATGTTGGACCAGTGCGGCTCGCCGACCTGGCTGGACGTGACCGTGTGGAACTGCTGGCCGTCCACGTACCACCGGAGCTGCTCGGGGCTGACGCCGCGGTCCCACTCGAAGGCGTACGTGTGGAAGGCCGACTGGCAGCTCGAGCCGGGGCACGCCCGGCTGGCCCCGATGCCGTTCGTCTCGCCGCACGGACCGCCCGGGTTGACGCCGCAGTGCAGCACGCCCCAGACGGAGTTGATCCCGTTGACGTTCTCCATGACGTCGAACTCGCCGATGGCCGGCCAGTTCTGGTAGTTGCCGCGATAGGGCGCGCCGAGCGCCCAGAAGGCGGGCCAGTAACCGGCCGCCGCCGCGCCGGTGACATTGGGCATCTGGATGCGGCCCTCGATGCGCAGCACCCCGCCGGCCGCGGGCTTGAAGTCGCTGCGCCGGGTCTCGATGCGCGCCGACGTCCACTGGCCCGAACTGCTGCGGACCGGCGTGATCCGCAGGTTGCCGGACCCGTCCTGGCTGATGTTGCTCGTGCTGGTCGTGTAGCTCTGGATCTCCCCGGTGCCCCAGTTGGCGGGACCGCCGGGATAGCTGGTGCCGGTGTCGAAGATCCAGTTGTCGGAGCTGGGCAGGGCGTTCGCCGCTCCGGTGAAGTCGTCCGCCCAGACCTGGGTCCAGCCGGAGGGCGGGGGCGGCAGGGCGGCGTCGGCGGTGGCGGTGAGGACGACGGGGGCAGCGAGGACGGCCGCGCCTGCGACCAGGGCGAAACGGATTCTCATGGACTGCTCCTTGACCGTGAGAGCGCTCTCCCTCAAGTTTCAGAACCATTACGGGCGTGCGTCAATATGCAACACCGTCAATGCACGGTCGGGCGATAAAAGGGGCGAAACGCAACACCGGGGCGCCGGACGCGATAGGCATGGATCGACCTTTCGTTTTCCGGCCGACCCCGGGGGGTACCTTGCGGCGCATGGCGACTTCGGAGACCGCAGCAGGATCGACCACGATCTCCGAGGAGATGCGCGACGAGGCCGAGTCGCAGGGCTTGCTGACCCTCGGCGTCGAGGAGGAGTACCTCCTGGTCGACGCCGTCGAGCCGCGCGCGGTGGAGGCGGTCGAGGAGGTCTTCGACCAGGTTCCCGACGAGCTCGCCGACGCGGTGCAGCACGAGTTCATGCGCAGCCAGATCGAGACGGCCAGCCCGCCGCAGCTCGAACTGCGCGGGCTCTACGAATCGCTGCGGCACCTGCGCTCCGGCATCGCGAGCGCCGCGGAGGCCGCCGGCGTCCGGCTGCTCGCCGTCGGCACCGCCCCCGCGGCCGGGCCGAACGCCCGCGTGGTCGACAAGCCGCGCTACCACCGGATGCGCGAGCGCTTCGGCGAGCTCTCCCCCGGCGGCGGCATGTGCGGCATGCACGTCCACGTCAGCGTCCCCGACCCGGAGACCGGCGTGCAGATCCTCAACCACCTGCGCCCCTGGCTGCCCATCTTCCAGGCGGCAACGGCCAACTCGCCGCTGTGGGCCGGGCATGACACCACGTACGCCAGCTGGCGTTCGATGCAGTGGGAGCGCTGGCCCACGGTCGGCCCGACGCCCTATCTCCAGTCGCACGACCACTACCTGACGATGATCTCCGACCTCATCGCCAGCGGCGCCGCGCTCGACGAGGGCATGCTCTACTGGTACGCCCGCCTCTCCGCCAACTACCCCACGGTCGAGATCCGGATGGGCGACGTCTGCCCCTCGCTCGACGACACGCTGCTGCTGGCCGCGCTCGCCCGGGCGCTCGTGGCGACGATCCTCAGCGACGTGCAGGACGGCAAGCCGGCCCCCGACGTGCCGCACCCGCTGCTCATGGCCGCGCACTGGCGGGCCGCGAAGGACGGGCTCGAGGGCCTCAACATCGACATGGCCACCCGCGAGCCGCGCCCGGCGTGGCGGCTGATGCGCCAGCTCTTCGACTACGTACGCCCCGAGCTCGAGCGCCACGGCGACCTCGAGATGGCGACGATCCTCATGGGGCGGCTGCGCTCGCACGGCACCGGGGCGGCCCGGCAGCGGGCACTGCTCTCCCAGGGCGCCGGCGTCTCGGACCTCGTGGACTGGCTGGCGGCCACCACGAAGGGCGCCCCCGAGCTGTGAGACTGGTGGTCGTCGGCGCCGACGCGGCGGGCATGTCCGCCGCGTCGCAGGCCCGCAAGCGCCGGGGGCCCGACGAGCTGAGCATCGTGGCGTTCGAGCGGGGCCACTTCGCGTCCTATTCGGCGTGCGGGATCCCGTACTGGATCGGCGGAGCCGTCAAGGACCGCGACGCACTGATCGCCCGGACCCCGGCGGAGTTCGCGGCGGCCGGCATCGACGTGCGCCTGCGGCACGAGGTGGTCGGGATCGACCTCGACAAGCGCGAGGTGATCGCGCGGGACCTGGTGGGCGGCGGCGAGCGCCGGGAGGGCTTCGACGAGCTCGTGTACGCGGCCGGAGCCGTCCCCGTGACGCCTTCCTGGGCGCGGCTGGACGCCGGGGGCATCTTCGGGGTGCAGACGCTCGACGACGGCACCGCCATCAACGAGTGGCTCTCGTCGCGGGCGTGCGAGCGGGCGGTCGTGATCGGCGGCGGCTACATCGGCGTGGAGATGGCCGAGGCGATGGTCCGCCGCGGGCTCGACGTGACCCTGGTGGAGAAGTCGCCGCAGCCCATGTCCACGGTCGATCCCGACATGGGCCGCCGGGTCCGCGACGCGATCTGCGGACTGGGCATCGAGGTACGTACGGACACGCACGTCACCGGCCTGGAGACCGCCGGCGGCCGGGTGCGCGCGGTGGTCACGGACGACGGGACGCTGCCGGCCGACATCGTGGTGCTCGGGCTGGGCGTACGGCCGAACACCGCGCTCGCCGCCGAGGCGGGCATCCCGCTGGGCCCGACCGGGGGACTCAAGACCGATCTGCGCATGCGGGTCGTCGGGCCGGAGGGACACGTGCCCGGCGTGTGGGCCGCGGGCGACTGCGTGCAGACCGTGCACCGGATCAGCGGGCGCCCCCTGCACGCCCCGCTCGGCACCCACGCCAACAAGCAGGGCCGGGTGGCGGGCATCAATCTCGGCGGCGGGTACGCGACTTTCCCCGGCGTCATCGGCACGGCCGTCACGAAGGTGTGCGAACTGGAAGTGGCCCGGACCGGGCTCACCGAGAAGGAAGCGGGGCAGGCGGGCTTCGAGTTCGTCACGTCCACCGTGGAGTCGACCAGTCGCGCGGGCTATTACCCCGGGGCGACGGCGATGGTCATCAAGCTGATCGCGGAGCGGCGTACGGGAATGCTGCTCGGCGCGCAGATCGTCGGGCGCGAGGAGGCGGCCAAGCGGATCGACTCGCTGGCCATCGCGATCTGGAACCGGATGACGGTCGAGGAGATGACGGCGCTCGATCTGAGTTATGCGCCGCCGTTCTCCCCGGTGTGGGATCCGGTCCTCATCGCGGCCCGGAAAGCGACCGACGAGGTGCACGCTTCACGCTGAGTCGCCTTGTCGACGGGCATCGATCACACAGGGTTCACCTGCGTCAATGACTCGGGGTAATTGTGCGTACACGATATTGGTATCGTTTTTGATCGAGCGAAACGGTATCCATGACGAATGCCGCCGCAACCCCCCAAACGTACGGCGACCGGAAGCGGGCCGCGTCATGCGGCCGGGCCGGCCCCGCGCGCCCGTGTCAGCGGCGCCCTTTCGCGTGATTCGCGCTCCTCCGGCCGGCCCTCGGCACGCCCGGTCTCGGCCGCGCCCGCCTCAGCCGCGCCCGCCTCAGCCGCGCTCGCCTCAGCCGCGCCCGTCTCCGCTGCGCCCGTCTCCGCTGCGCCCGTCTCCGCTGCGCCCGTCTCCGCTGCGCCCGTCTCCGCCGCACCGGTCTCCGCCGCACCCGGGTCGGCTCTCAGCAGTGACACCGGCGGGTTTTCGCGGGTTCAGCAGCCCGCAGCCGATCGCTCGCAGCCTTCGCTCGGGCGGCACCGGCGGCCCGAGTCTTCGGAGTTCCGCACGTCCGGGTTCGAGCGAATCGCCGGCGGTCGCCGCGCCGCGCTCGGCCCGAGCCCGCGCGCGTCCCGCCGCGCGGACGCCCCCCGCGGCCGCCACTCGCACCCGGACCAGCCCGTCGTCACCGTGCGGGGCCTGCCCGGCGTGCGCTCCGGCGGCGCCCACCGCGCCCCGGGCTCGGGCACGCTGAGCCGCACCCGCCAGTCGCTGCTGCTCGGCTCGCTGGTCGTCGCCGGCCTCGTCGCGGTGATCCTGCCGATGCAGCAGCGCGGCGGCGACACGACGGTCAACCCGATCGCCGCCGACCACGCCGTCACCGCGACCAGCAAGCCGAAGACGAAGCCGCAGGACGCCGCGGACGCCCCCGCCGGCAAGCCGGTCTCCGGCGATTCCGATCAGGCGGCCGGCGCGCAGCAGGGCACCGACCCGGGCCCGTCCGGGAATCCCACGCACGCCGTCCCCGCCGCGTCACCGGGCGCCTCGACCGCCCCGGCCGCCGCGGCGCAGACCGTGCTGGTGCCGCCGGGCGACGGGCCGGGCCAGTCGCTGCGCACCACGGGCTCATCGACGGTCGCGCTGACCTTCGACGACGGCCCCGACCCGCAGCAGACGCCCAAGCTGCTGGCGATGCTGGAGAAGTACCAGGTCAAGGCGACCTTCTGCCTGGTCGGCCAGCAGGTCGCCCGGCACCCCGACATCGTGCGCGACATCGCCGCGGCCGGCCACACGCTGTGCAACCACACGTGGGACCACAGCCTCACGATCGGCAAGGACAAGCCGGCGCAGATCCGGGCCGACCTCGCCCGCACCAACGCCGCCATCCGCGCCGCCGTCCCGGGCGCCGAGATCCCGTTCTTCCGGGCGCCGGGCGGCAACTTCACCGACGCGCTGGTGCAGACGGCCTACGCCGACGGGATGACCTCGCTCTACTGGCAGGTCGACCCGGCGGACTGGGACCATCCCGAGGGCGAGAAGGACGACGAGCACATCGAGCGGGTCGTCAAGAACGTCCAGAAGCACACGACGCCCGGCGCCATCGTGCTGTCGCACGACTTCAACCAGCCCGACACGATCAAGGCGTACGAGACGCTGATCCCGTGGCTGCAGAAGCGCTTCACACTCGGCCTGCCCGGCATCCCGCCGGCGCCGACCGCGCCCGCCGCCCCGGCCTCCTCGGCCCCGCCCGCGGGTGCCGCCGGAGCGGAACGCCCGTCGCCCTCAGCCCCCGCCTCGCCGGACCCCGCCGACTGACGCCTCGCCGGCCCCCGCCTCGCCCGCCCCGCCGGCTGACGCCTCGCCGGCCCCGCCTCGCCCGCCCACGCCGGCTGACGTCTCGCCCGCTCCCGCCCGACCGACTGACGTCTCGCCCTGGTTCCTCGGCTTCCGCGGAGCCGGGGCGTCATGTCGCCGGGCCCGGGCTCACTTCTGGCAGGACGGGCACCAGTAGAGGTTGCGGCCGGCCATCGCGCCCCGGGCGACCGGCGTGCCGCAGACCAGACACGGCTGGCCCGGGCGGCGGTAGACGTACACCTCGCCGCCGTGCCGGTCCACCCGCGGCGCCCGGCGCATCGCCTCGGGGGTGTGCTCGGTGTGCACGGTGTCGATCCGGCCCCGCGCCACGCCCTCCTTCATCAGCGCGCGCAGGTCGTCCCAGAGTTCCTGCCACAGCTCCGCGCTCACCTGGCGGCCCGGCAGCGTGGGGACGAGCCCGGCCCGGAAGAGCACCTCGTTCGCATAGATGAGCCCGCACCCGGCCACCACGGTCTGATCCATGAGCAGCGAGAACAGGGTCTTCGAGCTGCCGCCGATCCGGGCGTACGCCAGCGCCGGCTCGGCGTCGTCGCGCAACGGGTCCTGACCGAGCCGCGCCCGCAGCGCCGCCACCTCGGCCGGGTTGAGAACCTCGCACGCCGTCGGCCCGCGCAGCTCCAGCCAGTGTCGCTCGCCGGCCATGCGCAGCCGGACCTGCCCCACGGGCGCGGGCGCCGGGAGCTCGCCGTCGGCGAACTTGCCGTAGAGCCCGAGGTGGATGTGGACCGTCGCGTCGCCGTCGTAGTGGTGGAGCAGATGTTTCCCGTACGCCTCGGTGTCGGCCAGGCGACGCCCGTCGAGCAGCGCGGCGCCCGCCTCGAAGCGGCCCTGCGGGCTGTCGACGGCGATGGCCTGCCCGGCGAAGAGCTCGCGGTGGCGGGCGGCGAGGCGGTGAATCGTATGTCCCTCAGGCACGTCGGACAACGCTAGCCAGCTGTCCGCTTCTCCGCCATTCGAGACCGTCTGAGATAGATCAACGTTGATATTACGAAACATACCTGCAATGCTGGGAGCGCTCCCACCCCCCTGGAACGGAGGACATCACGTGGACACATCCCGCTCAGCCGTCCGGCGGCCGGTATTCGTGCTGGCTGTGGCGCTGGCCACCATGATCAGCCTGCTGTCGTGGGCCGGGCCGGCCCAGGCACACGGCACGATCGTCAACCCGGCGAGCCGCGCGTACCAGTGCTGGCAGACCTGGGGCAGCCAGCACACCAACCCGGCCATGCAGACGCAGGACCCGATGTGCTGGCAGGCCTTCCAGGCCAACCCGGACACCATGTGGAACTGGATGAGCGCCCTGCGCGACGGCCTCGGCGGCCAGTTCGAGGCCAAGACGCCGAACGGGCAGCTGTGCAGCAACGGCCTCACCCGCAACGACAGCCTGAACAAGCCCGGCGCCTGGAAGACCACGCGGGTCAGCAACAACTTCACCGTGCAGCTCTACGACCAGGCGAGCCACGGCGCCGACTACTTCAAGGTCTACGTCAGCAAGCAGGGGTACAACCCGGCCACCCAGACCCTCGGCTGGAGCAACCTCGACTTCATCACGCAGACCGGCAGGTACGCCCCGGCGCAGAACATCTCGTTCAACATCTCCACCTCCGGCTACACCGGCAACCACATCCTGTTCGTCATCTGGCAGGCCTCGCACCTCGACCAGGCCTACATGTGGTGCAGCGACGTGACGTTCGGCTGATCCACGCCATCCCCTCCCGGCCCGGGGCGTCCGTCCAGCCGCCCCGGGCCGGAACCCCACCGCCGCCCGCCACAACCAGTCCGCCGGCCACGACCCGCGCCGCCCAGCCACCCGTCGCAGCCGGCCACGAGCCATCCGCCGGCCGCGATGCGCAGACAGCCGGCGCCACGGCAGACAACCGGCGCCACCGCAGACGGCCGGCGCCACGGCAGACGGCCTGCGCCACCAGACACAAGCCAACCCCCGGCCGCGATCGGCGACATGCAGACAGCCGTCCGCGAGCGTGACTCCGCGGGACGGCGTGCACCAGCCGCGCTGCCACGTTCGCGGGGCAGCCGGTCGAGCTGCACGTTCGCGGGGCAGCCGGTCGATCAGGGAGGAGCAGCAGCCATGGGCCTGAACCGCTTCGCGGGAGTGGCCGTCATCCTGGCGGTGACGGGCGGCGCGATCGCCCTGGCCCGCACGTCCGGAACGGAGTCGGACCCGGCGCGCGCACAGACCGCCGCGGACCCGGCGCGCGCACAGAGCGCTGGGGACCCGGCGCGCGCACAGAGCGCTGGGGACCCGGCGCGGGCGCAGGCCGCCGCGGAGCCGCCGAGTCTGCAGGACCAGATCATGTCCCGGATGCGCGGCACGCTCGAACAGCAGAGCCCCGAACAGCACCACCACGCCGGGCACAGCGCCCCGGCGGCGGCTCCGGTGGTGTGCGGCGTCCGCGTCTACGGGTACGAGCCGGCCGCGGCCACCACGATCACCGCCGTCCGCACGGTCTACGGCTTCCACTTCTGCGGCGTCGCCGAGCAGAAGCGCCCGTGGGACGTGGCGGTCAAGCTCGCCGGCCCGCTGGTCGTGGACATGGCCACCGAGCCGCCGGGCATCCGGGTGGTCGAGGCCACGCCGCAGGTCAAGTATGTCGACCGGCTGCGCCAGATGTTCCCGCCCCGGTACGCCCAGCTCGCCATGACGGAGGCGCTGTCCGAAGCGGAGATGGCGGACACGCGCCGCCGCTACGAGGCCGCCGCCGGCCTGGGATGAGCGCACGGCCGGGGCTTGCGCGAAAGTGGGCGCCCCTCACGCGGCGCGCACCGTCGTGGGTTCGGGGTGAGCGCGAGGCGGGCAGCTGAGCCCGGCGCTCGCGGCAAAGGCGTGCGGACAACGGCAGGTCGCGGTGTAGCCACGCGACCTGCCGTAGCACGTATTCATAAAAGGCTAGAGAATCTCCCGCAGCTGGACCAGCGCGTGGTCGATCTCCTCCTCGGTGACCACCAGCGGCGGCGCGAGGCGGATCGTAGACCCGTGCGTGTCCTTCGCGAGCACGCCGCGGTGGGCGAGGCGCTCGACGGCCTCGCGACCGGTCATCAGCGCCGGGTCGATGTCGACGCCGGCCCACAGGCCGCGGCCGCGGACGGCGAGGACGCCCTTGCCGATCAGGGCGGTCAGGCCCTCGTGCAGGCGGGCGCCGAGGCGCGCGGAGCGGTCCTGGAACTCGCCGGTGGCCAGCAGCCGCACGACCTCCGCGCCGACCGCGCAGGCCAGCGGGTTGCCGCCGAAGGTCGAGCCGTGCTCGCCGGGCCGGAGCACGCCGAGTACCTCGCGGTCGGCGGCCACCGCGGAGACGGGCACGATGCCGCCGCCGAGCGCCTTGCCCAGCAGGTACATGTCCGGGACCACGCCCTCGTGCTCGATGGCGAAGGTCTTGCCGGTCCGCCCGAGCCCCGACTGGATCTCGTCGGCGATCAGCAGGACGCCGCGCTCGTCGCACAGCCGCCGCACGCCGGCGAAGTAGCCCGCCGGCGGCACGAGGACGCCGGCCTCGCCCTGGATCGGCTCGAGCAGGATCGCGACTGTGTGGTCGGTGACGGCCGCGGCGAGCGCGTCCAGGTCGCCGTATCCGACGATCGTGAAACCAGGGGTGTACGGGCCGAAGTCGTCCCGCGCGTCCGGATCGGTCGAGAAGCTGACGATCGTCGTGGTGCGCCCGTGGAAGTTGTTCGCGGCGACGATGATCTCGGCCCGGCCGTCGGGCACGCCCTTCACCCGGTAGCCCCACTTGCGAGCCACCTTGATGCCGGTCTCGACGGCCTCGGCGCCGGTGTTCATGGGGAGCACGAGATCCTTGCCGCACAGCTCGGCGAGCCCCCGGCAGAAGTCCGCGAACTGGTCGTGCACGAAGGCGCGGCTGGTCAGCGTGAGCCGGTCGAGCTGCGCGTGCGCGGCGGCGATCAGGGCCGGGTGCCGATGCCCGAAGTTCAGCGCCGAGTAGCCGGCGAGGAAGTCCAGGTAGCGCCGCCCGTCCACGTCGGTCACCCAGGCACCCTCGGCCTCGGCGATCACGACGGGCAGCGGGTGGTAGTTGTGCGCGGTCCACCGCTCGGCGTCGGCGAGGGCGCCAGGGGTCCGCATCTCAAGGTCGGTCATGCTGTGCCTCCGGTTGGCATGCGCTCCTGGCCCTCGCCTGCGAGGCCGTCCGACGGTGCGGCCGGGTGCCGCTCGGTGCAGTCGCTCATGCCCTGGCCTCCAGACGGCGCGGCCGGGTGCCGCTCGGTGCAGTCGCTCATGCCCTGACCTCCAGCGTGCAGCACTTCGGTCCGCCGCCGGCCTTGCGGAGCTCGCTCAGGTCGACCCCGATCGTCTCGTACCCGGCCTCGCGCAGGGCCGCGGCCAGGTCGGTGGCTTGCGCCGGCAGGACGACGGTACGGCCGTCGCTCACCGCGTTCAGCCCCAGCACGGCGGCGTCGGCGGGCGTGGCGATCACCGCGTCCGGGAACAGGCGGCGCAGCACGGCCTGCGACCCGGGCGAGAACGCCGACGGAAGGTACGCGATGTTGCGCTCGTCGAGGACGCACAGCGCCGTGTCGAGGTGGTAGTAGGCGGGGTCGACCAGCTGCAACGTGATCACCGGCCGCCCGAACACCTCCTGTGTCTGGGCGTGCGCCGCGTGCGACGTCCGGAAGCCGGTGCCGGCGAGCAGCACCTCACCGGCGAGCAGGATGTCGCCCTCGCCCTCGTTCGTGTGCTTCGGGTCGGTGACGTCGAAGCCGGCGCGCTCGAACCAGGCCTTGTACGCGGGCGCCTCGTCGGCCCGCTCCGCGTCCCGGAACTGCACCCCGAGCACCTTGCCGTCGACCACGGTGGCGCCGTTCGCGGCGAACACCATGTCGGGCAGCCCGGGCACCGGGTCGATCAGCTCGACGGTGTGCCCGAGGTCCAGGAACGTCTGCCGCAGCGTCTCCCACTGGGCGACGGCGAGCGCGTTGTCGTACGGCGCCGTCGGATCCATCCACGGATTGATCCGGTACGTGACAGCGAAGTAGGTGGGCCGGCACATCAGCCAGCGCCGGGCGGCAGCGGTCGTCATGCGCCATACGCTAAGCGCGAAAGCCCTGCTGAGACCCCTGATCACCGTTGCGTCCCCCGGCGGAACGTTGCGTCCTCGGGGCCGCCTGCGACGATTCGTTGCGTACGCCGGGCAAGGGCGAGGGGCGGGACCCCGGTCGCCCGGTGATCCCGCCCCTCCGGGGTGAGCCTTACTTGCCGAGGCTCGTGTACAGCTCCTCCGGCGCCTCGGTGATCTGCGCGGCCGCGGGGCGCTGCGCGTCGACCTTGGTGCCGTAGTCGGTGTAGAGCACCTCGAGCGGCTGGGCCTGCTGGCCGTTGACGGCGGGCAGCTGGATCGTCAGGGCGGAGAGCCGGCCCTGGTCGTCGACGCCCGCGGTGAAGGGCACGTTCTTCGCCTGGGCGCCCCAGGTGGTGACGGCCTTCTGGTCCACGCCGGCGACGTTGGCGGCCTTGGTCAGGTCGAGCGTGCCGGCGTAGCTGCCGGCGCCGGTCTGCCGGACGTCGGTGGTGGAGGTCAGCAGCTGCGAGGTGTTGACCGGGTCGATCTGGCCGGGGCGCAGGCCGACGTTGGCCCCCTCGGGCAGGCGGGACACGTCCACGTGGGTCCAGGTGTCACCCTTGGTGATGCCCGGCACCTTCACGTAGAGGTCCTGACCGACGAGCAGCGACTTGACCTGCACCTCGGTGTTCTGCCCGGTGGCCGTGAGCGTCACGGTGCCGGCGCTGTTCGGCGGGTCCATCAGTCCGACGACCTCGAAGCCGGATCCCGACGTCGCCGTCACCTTGAAGCTCGTGTTGCCCAGCTTGGCCGTGGCGGCGCCCAGCGCCTCGGCGGCGGCGGGGTCGGCGGCGCCCACGCTCGCGGAGGCCCCCGGCGCCGGCGACAGGGACACGCCGCCCGAGACCCCGGCACTCGGCGTCCCGTCACTGTCGGTGGAACATCCGCCCGCGGCGAGCGCAACCGCAGCCATCGAAGCGAGCCCGAGCCCAGCCCATCGTGGCGTCCGCATGTGAGTCCTCCCTGCCTGCCGCGCGCCGGTCTGACGCCGGTCCGCACCGCACATGCCCGATTCCCCCGCCCCGCAAACGACACCACTTAGGACACATCCGCCCCATCACACCCCGTGGCCGTACCCGGGCCGAGCGGTGACCGTCGATCCGGTGGCGCCCCCCGGACCGCGGACACGAGACAGGCACCGCATCCGGAGCGCGGGACCCGGTGCCTGTCTCGAACTGTCCCGCCGTGAGGGGCCCGCGCCGCGAACGACACGGGCCTGCGCGCGGGGCCCTCGGCGTCAGTTGCCGAACATGCTCGTGAGCTGGCTCGGCATCTCCTGCACCTGGGACGCCGGCGGCGCCTTGATGTCGACCTCGGTGCCGAAGTCGTGGTAGGTGGCCTTCATCATGCCGCTGCCCGCGCCCATGCCGCTCAGGTCGATGGCGATCTCGACGAGGCGGCCCTCGCCGTCCTTCTTCGCCGTGAAGGGAACACTGGAGGCCTTGTCGCCGAGGGCGCTCAGGGCTTCCTTGTTGTCCTTGTATCTCTCGGCCTTGGTGAGGTCGAGAGTGCCCTTGAAGCCGTCGGTGCCGACCCGCTCGACGCCGGTGGCGGCCTGCAGGAGGGCCCGGGTGCCGGCCGGGTCGCCCTCGTCGGAGACGCTGAGGCTGCTGTTCGCCACCTTGGCCGCGTCGATGTGCATCCAGTCCTTGCCGGAGCTGCCGCCGAACGCGCTCGCCAGCGAGCCGCCGACCTTCATGTAGATGTCGTCGCCCACCTTGCGCATGACCATCGTGCTGCCCTGGGCGGCCGCGCCCATGTCCATGGTCAGCTCGGCGTCGCCGGTGCGGCCGTCGGCCGAGCCCCGCATGGCGATGGCGCCGGCCATGTCCATGTCGACCTTCATCGTGTTCTCGGCGAGCTTGGCGGTCGCCGCGGCCAGCTCCCGCTCGGGCGACTGCTCCCCACCGGCCTGCCGGGCTCCGACGCCGGCGCCGGCCCCCGTGGTCGCGGTGTCGTTCGTCGCGCAGCCGGTGAGGCCCAGCGCGGCGGCCAGGGCGAGCCCGGCGATCAACGGCCGTCGAGTCCTCATGCGCATTCTTCGTCCCCCCGTGTTCCTCGATGTCGGCGCTCACGGTAGCGAAGAGGTGCGACAGAAACCGACCCCGTTTCGCGCACGCCGACCGCCACATTCGCCGCGTACCAGGACAGGGCCGGGAGCCCTCGTACGGCCGTGAGCAGCACCACACCGCGGCCGGCGCCGTCATCGACCCACATCACCCGATCGGTACTCCGGACCACGCGGGCCGGAGCACAGTGTCGGCAGCACAAGTGCGCAGAGTGACGATCTTCTTCATTCACCGAGGCGGACGACGGGTCCCCGAAGGGACGAAACGGCTTCGTCATGCACCTGATTGGCCGCGGGCCCGGCGCAGACGGCATGATTGGCCCGGTCAGCAGACGGCATGATTGCCCGGTCAGCCACAGCGCCCACGACGGGAGGCCACGTTGAGATTCGAGGTCAGCAAGGTCCTCGACGCCATCGAGCGGCAACTCACGACGGACCCCGCCCTGGCCCGGGCCGTGATCGACCTGGCCGAGATCGTCCGTTACGCGGACTTCGACGGCGGCCGCCCCGCGAGCATGCTCCGCCTCGGCCTGGTGATCGACGCGCTCAGCCGGCACGTGGCGGAGGAGAACGTCCCCGTCTACGCCGTCGTCCCGCGCGGCCTGCTCTCCGACGCCGACCTGACGTCCAACGAACGCATGGTGGTCCGCCGCTGGGCCGACGACGGCGTGGTCGAGGTCGTCCCCCAGGTCGACAACCGCGTCCTCGAGGTCGCCGAGCTGCTCGGCCTGCCGGTCATCACGCGCACCCGCGCCGAGCGCTTCGCCGACCGGCACCCCTGGGTGCAGGAGCCCGGCCGCATCCTCGCCGCGGTCCCCGGCAACGGCGGCCCGGTCCTGACCGCACGCGTCGGCCACGGCACCCCCGCCCCGGTGGCGGAGCCCTCCCCGCTCGGCCGCAAGCTGCTGTCCCGCGTCTGGGGCTGCCCCGAGACCTGCACCGCCTATGGTGGCGGCGGCGACCCGGACAGCCCCTTCGCCGACATGCGCAAGACGACCAGCCCGGTCTCCCAGCCGCCGCCCGCCCTGCGCGCCGGCGTGCCCACCTGCCCCCGCCACGGCACCCGCCTGCGCGACGCCGGCCCGCGCCCGCCCGTCGAGGTGCTGTCGGTGCGCATCGACGGCGTCGTCCGCCAGCGCTTCGTCGTCTCGACGGAGAATCCCGTCGTGGTCGGCCGCGCCCCCGAGGGCGGTGGCGTCATGCTCGGCCAGTGGCTGACCGACGACGCCCGCAAGTGGATCAGCCGGGGCCACGTGCGCTTCGCCCTGCGCGGCGGCGAGCTGAGCGCGCAGGACGTCAGCACCAACGGCACGGGCATCCGCCCCGGCGGCTCCCCGGACGACGACGACCGCATCACGCTCAACCGCGACGAGACCCGCACCCTGGCGCCCAACGACGTGGTCGAGCTCTACGCCCAGGTGCACGTCGGCCGCGCCAAGCTGTGGGCCACGGGCGGCGTCGTCCAGCCGCACTCGGTCATGGCGGAGGCCCCCACGATGGCGATGCGCCGCTTCGAGCGCTGACCCGGCATCCGCTTCGAGCGCTGACCCGGCATCCGCTTCGAGCGCCGACCCGGCCATCCGCTTCGAGCGCTGACCCGGCCATTGCGGCGGGCCGACCGGAAAAGCGAAACCGCGAGCCGGAGGAAGCAGAAGCGAACTGCCGGCCGGACGGAAAGCACGGGCCGAGCGGACACGCGAAAGGGCCCGCTGAGCAGGCCCGGGAGTCGCGTCGGGGGCGGCGAACCGCCGCCCCCGCACAACGAATGCGGTTCCAGCCCCGAGTCGGCCGACGATGATCGCCGATCGGCGTGTTCCGCGCAGTCCAGCGCACCGCCGGACGGTTTCGGGGCGGACCGGCTCTTGGCCGGCCCGGTTCCGAGGGGTTCACCGGGGCGCATCGCCACCGGCAAATGTCTGATACCCGTCAGAAGCGATTCACAAACTGTGTGTCGAGCCACTCTCGCAGCGAGGTGACCGGCTGCAGGTCGGTGCCGAGCCAGGACAGCGACCCAGTCAGGGCGAGCACGCCCACCACGATCGCGCCGAGGGCGAGCACCATGCCGATCAGGGCGTCGGTCTTGCCCGCGATGTGCCGCTTGCGGGTCGCGCGGATGCCGGCCACCGACAGCACCAGGGCCAGCCCCGCCACGCCGATGCCGTAGCCGAGCAGCGGGCCGGAGAGCACGAGCAGCGCGCCCGCCACCCCGGTGATCAGGCCGAGCGTGGCGAGCAGGCTGGCCCGCGGCTTCGGCCCGGCCGCCACGGGAGCCGGCGCCGGCCGCTCATCGGGCCGCACGCCAGGCCGCGAGTCGGTCCGCGCGTCGGGCGCAGTGCCGGGCCGCGAGTTGGTCCGGACGTCGGTCAGCGTGTCGCGCTCCCGCACCGGATCCATCCGGACGGTCGTCGGGTCGTCGTCGCGGCGGTCCGCGGCGTGCGCGGGAGAGTGCGAGTGCGACGGACGCGAGAGGTCACGGGAAGCGGCAGCATGGTCGGCGGACGTCGCCGCGGGGGCGTCGGATCGCGCGCCGACGGGGGCTCGGTCGTCGGTCTCGGTCGTGGTGCCGGTCTGGCGGGAGAACGTCGGGATCCTCACGTCAGCACCTCCTTCGAACCTTCGGGGGAATGCCATGGCTATACCCCGACGGCTCGGCAAGAACACCCGAGGGCGCGCGGTCACCCGCGCGCCCTCGGCGCACAACACGTGCTGACCTGCGAAGAAGCCAGGTCCGAAGAAGACTGTCCGTCAGACCAGCGCGGACGAGTTCGGCACGTCGGCCGCCTTCGAGATGACGTGGTCGACCAGGCCGTAGTCCTTGGCCTCGGTCGCCGTGAACCAGCGGTCGCGGTCCGAGTCGCGCTCGATCTCCTCGGGGGTGTGGCCCGAGTGGAAGGCGATGCGCTCGTTCATGACCTTCTTGATGTGCAGCATGCTCTCGGCCTGGATGGCGATGTCGGCCGCGGTGCCGCCGATGCCGCCGGAGAGCTGGTGCATCATGATGCGCGCGTGCGGCAGCGCGTAGCGCTTGCCCGGCGTGCCGGCGCAGAGCAGGAACTGCCCCATCGAGGCCGCCATGCCCATCGCGATCGTGGCCACGTCGTTCTTGATGTACTGCATCGTGTCGTAGACAGCCATGCCGGCGCTGATCGAGCCGCCCGGCGAGTTGATGTAAAGAGCGATGTCCTTCTCGCTGTCCGCGGAGGCCAGGAGCAGCATCTGGGCGCAGATGCGGTTGGTCACCTCGTCGTTGACCTCACTGCCGAGGAAGATGATGCGCTCCCGCAGCAGCCGATCGAAGACCTGGTCGTCGAAGGAGGCGCCGCCCCCACGCATCGTCAGCTCGTCAAGACTCATGGACCCACCCTCTCGCACCTGCCGGGCCGCGGTCGCACCGGCCCGGCTCAAGACTCTCCTACCTTCCCCCGCCGGGGTCACCGGCGCCCACTGATTCCCCTCAGGGCGAAAGCCGGGAAGCCTTTCGCGCACCCCAGTCGGTGCTCAGCGGCCGGGGCGCGGGCCTGTTCTCCTCGATCCACGTGTCGATCCGCGCCCACCAGTCGTAGAGCCACTCGACGCGCTCCTTCTCCCCCGCCGGGATGTCCGCCGGCGGGACGCTCCAGAAGCGCATGATCAGCTGCTTGTCCATCGGCAGCTCGCGCCACACGTCCGCCACGGTGATCATCTTGTCGAGGCCGGTGTGCGCCACGAAGATCACGCCGGAGTCCGGGGCCGCGTCGATCGCCGCGAGCAGGCCGCCCGGCTTCGGGGGCAAGAGGTTCTGCATCTTCTCCGCGCGGACGGCCATGTCCTCCATGCCGCGCTTGCGCAGCCAGGCGATGGCCCTGGTCCGGCGCTGCGGGGTGAAGTTGCCGCCCTCCGGGAAGATCACGAAGGCATCGTTGTCATCGAGCCCGTGCGCGAGGCTGCCGACCACCTGCTCGAGGTCGCCGTTGCCGGGGCGGCCGGGCGAGATGAAGCGGTTGGGCAGCCGGTTGAGCAGGATGTCGATCGCCGGGTCCCACTGCAGGGTGGCCTTGAGCACGATGCGCGGCTCGCGGTCGAACCAGTTGACCAGGGCGTGGATGAGGATGAAGGAGTCGCCCGGGCCCGCGTGCCGGCTGACCACGATCTCGGGGCGGCCCGGCATGCCCGTGTCCGGGTCGGTGCCGACCACGTCGATCGACAGGTGCAGCGACCACTTGGCGATCCAGAAGAGCGCCCCGAGGAACTTGCCGGTCAGCACGTAGTGGGCGCGCTGGAAGGGGGGCGAGCGCTTCTTCCAGCCGAAGCCCGACGCCAGCCACAGCGCGGCGAGGCTCACCAGGGCGGCGGCGTCCCAGACGACGTACACGATGGCGAGAAAGATCAGGCGGGGCACCCGCAGGTGGCCGGGCACCAGGGGGGAGGCCGCCAGGGCGAGCAGGAGCCAGATCGGCAGGGTGGTGAGCAGGAGGACGGCGAGGACGACGACGACCGGTGCGAAGAGATAGTGCCGGAGCCAGCGCGGCGGCATCATGCGGAGGCCGGCGGCGTGACATTGGCCGCCAGATAGCGGCGGGAGGCGGTGTAGGCCCGGCTGATGCGCCGGCCCACCGCCGACATGTCCCTGTACGCCCACGGCGAGTCGTCGCGACGATCGCCGCCCCCGGTCGGAAGCACGTGCACCTGTACATCGTCGGGGAGCGACGCAACATCCCGGGCGAACCGGTGGCGCCGCGCGATCTCGAAAGCCACCTGGGCAACCTCCCACGGCCGGCGCGGGACCGCCAGGGGGCGCTCGATCCTTCCGACCTGCAGGACAAAGATCAACTTCGCCCCCACCCGTACGGCCTCCCCGACCGGGATGGAATTGACGATGCCCCCGTCGACGAAGTGCTCCCCGTCGATCTCCATCGGGGGCAGCAACCCGGGCACGGACGACGAGGCGAGCACCGCGTCGATCAGCGGACCGCTGTCGAACCAGTGCTCGGCCGCGCGCTCGATGCTCGCGGCGCAGCACCGGAACGGGATCTTCAGGTCGCCGAACGTCGCCTGCTCGCCCATCTCCGAGGCGAGCAGGCGGCGCAGCGGGAGCGGCGAGTGCAGGTGGGTCCGCGCCGCGAACCTGCGGACCTGGCGCGCGATGCTGTCCCCGTACACGTCGGCGGCCTCGGGGGACGACCAGAGCCGCACCAGGCGGTCCGTCACGGCCTCGTTCGGATCGGCGGCGACCAGCACGCCGTTGACCGCGCCGATCGAGGTGCCGATCACGACGTCGGGCCGGTAGCCCGCGCGGAACAGCGCCCTCAGCATGCCCACCTGCACAGCACCGAGGACGCCGCCACCGCCGAGTACGAATGCCACCTCACCCATGCGGTCATCGTCGCACCGCCGGCGAGGGGACGAACGATCAGCCCAGCCCGTTGAGGAAGGGCTCGTGCGCGTTCTTGAACTCCCAGCTGTAGAACTTGTCCCAGTTGATCGACCACGTCATGAGCCCGCGGAAGCTCGGGTTCGTCCCGCTGCGCACCGTGTAGCCGCCGCAGTTGGTTCCCTTCACCAGGCAGGTGACCGCCTGCTGGATCGCCGCCGGCGCCACGTACCCGTTGCCGGCGCTCACCGAGGACGGCGCCCCGAAGGCGACCTGGTCCTCGCGCAGCGCGGGGAACATGTTCGCCGTGTTGCCCGCCACCGGGAAGCCCGCGAGCAGCATGTCGGTCATGGCGATGTGGAAGTCCGCGCCACCCATCGAGTGGTACTGGTTGTCGAGGCCCATGATCGAGCCGCTGTTGTAGTCCTGGACGTGCAGGACCGTCAGGTCGTTGCGCATCGCGTAGATGACCGGCAGATAGGCGCCCGCGCGCGGGTCCTGGCCGCCCCACGGGCCCGAGCCGTAGTACTGGTAGCCCAGCTGGACGAAGAAGGTCTCCGGCGCCATGGTCAGCACGAAGCCGGCCCCGTAGCGGGCCTTGAGCGACTTGAGGGCGCTGATCAGGTTGACGATCGCCGGGGTGGTGGGGTTCTTGAAGTCGGTGTCGCCGGTGTTGAGCGACAGGGAGTGGCCCTCGAAGTCGATGTCCACGCCGTCGAGGCCGAACTTGTCGATGATCGCGCTGACCGACGTGACGAACGCGTCCCGGGCCTGCGTGGTCGTCAGCTGGACCTGACCCTTCTCGCCGCCGATCGACAGCAGGACCTTCTTGCCCGCCGCCCGCTTGGCCCGGATCGCCGCGATGAAGTCGGCCTCGCTCTCGACCCCGGCGCACTCCGAGGCGGGGCAGAGGCTGAACCGGATGTCGCCGGAGGTGGGGGACGTCGGCTCACCGAACGCGAGGTTGATGATGTCCCAGTCGGCCGGCACGTCCGCCATCCGCAGGTAGCCCGAGCCGTTGAGGAAGCTCGCGTGCAGGTAGCCGATCAGCGCGTGCTTCGGCAGGGTCCCACCGGAAGGAGGCGGAGTGGTGGGTGGTGTGGTGGGTGGAGTGGTCGGCGGAGTCGTGGGAGGTGTCGTCGGCGGAGTGGTCGGATCCGTAGTGCCGCCGCCGCAGGCACCGTTGTCGGCCCAGACGTCCCACTGGGCGCTGTGGGTGGCCGGGCTCTCGTTCTGGGTCCACCACTTGGCGGTGTAGTTGTGGCCGGACTGCGAGGCCTGGTTGCCGCCGGTGTAGACCTGCGCTGCGGACCACGCGGGCGCGCAGGCCACAGCGGCGCTGGCGGACGAGGAGACATAGACGGCGGCACCGCCCGCCGCGAGCACCGCGGCGAGGGCGAGGGGGATGGTTCGGCGCATGGGGGATGGCCTCCGAGTCTATATAGACCGATGGCCAATTATTAGGTTTGTTAACTGCTCTGTCCAGAGGCGGACGCCGAGGCCGCCGCGGAGGCGGAGGCGCTCGACTCCGTCGGCGGGGACGACGTCGCCGGCGTCGTGGTCGGCGCGGGCGCGGGCGTCGTCCGGCTCGGCGTCGGCCGGGACGTGGGACGGGTGAAGGTCGGCCGCGGCGAGCTGGTCGTCCGGGACGGCTCGGGCTCGGGCTCGGGGTCGTCGGCGGGGGCCGTCGTCGTCGGGTCCGCGGTCGGCGCGACCGGCTCGTCGTCCTCTTCCGTCGGGCTCGGGGAGGCCGGCGCCGAGGGAGAGCCGGAGGGCGTGGGCGGCACCGACGTGGGCGGCACCGAGGGCTGGTCGCTGGGGGCCGCGCTCGGCGTCCCCGCCGGCGGCTCCACCGGTACGCCGTCCGAGCACGACAACGACGTGACGTTCGCCATCGTCGGGGTGCCGTCGACGTACACGCGGCCGGCGGCGATGGCGACCGTCTCGGGATCGACGGCGAACCAGGCCGCCCCGAGGTTGGTCACCACGTCGGCCGGCCGGGTCACGTCGAGCACCAGGGGCTCGTACGCCCCGCTCGTGCTCGCCGTGTCGGCCAGCACCCGCCCGCCGCGCACGGTGAGCGACCCGTGCGGAGTCAGGTCCCGGTCGCCGTCGACGCGCAGGTCACCCAGCTTCGCCTTGCTCCCGCCGCAGAAGACCACCGCGCCGCCGCCGGAGAACGTGACCCGCGCCGTGGCCCCCTTCGGCACCTCGATCAGCGCGCCCTCGTCGACATAGCGCCGATCGCCCGCGGCCAGGTCCACGCCGACGCCGTCCACCGTCGCCGTCAGCGTCCCCTCGTCGGCCACCAGCATCGCGCGGTCGGTGGGCATCTCCGCCCACGCCGGGGCGGGCGCGAAGCTGACCGCGGTGATGCCCACCGCGCCCAGGGCGACGAGCAGGGCGGCCGACCACATGCGGCGCTCGAAGCGGCGGTCGGTGTCGTGGTCCTCGCCGTGCTCGGGCGGGCCGGGCGGCGCGGCGAGCGGCGGGTAGGCCTCGCCGGTGGCCATGCCGGACACGGGCACTCCCCCGCCGGCGATCCGGCGCGGGTCGCCGACCAGCGGCGGCAGGCCGGCGGCCACGGCTACTTCGTGGAGGTCGA
>NZ_JAUQWH010000269.1 GCF_030757795.1 Actinoplanes oryzae | reverse complement strand
CCCGACGCGGCGCGGGTGCTGCAGACGCTGCGCGAGCGCGGCGTCCGCGCCGACTACACGGCGATCGACGTCGCCGACCGCCGCGGGTTGCGCTCGCTGCTCGCCGAGCGTGACAGCGCAGGACTGCCGGCGGTCCGCGGGCTGTTCCACGCTGCCGGGGTCATCGACTACCAGCCGTTGACCGAACTCACCGCCGCCGACATCCACCGGGTCACGCACGCGAAGATCGACGGCGGCTGGGCATTGCACGACGTGCTCGGCGGCCGGCCGATGGACATGTTCGTCCTGTTCTCCTCCGGCTCGGCGCTGCTGGGCTCGCCGCTGCTCGGCGTGTACGCGGCGGGCAACGCGTTCCTGGACGCGCTGGCCGCGTACCGCCGTGGCAACGGGTTGCCCGCGACGACGGTCAACTGGGGCTTCTGGGAACGGGTCGGCATGGTGGCCCGCCATCAGCAGCAGCAGGACCGGTCCCTGACACCGCGCGGCATGCGCGCGTTCAGCCCGGAGGACGGTCTCGCCGTCCTCGAGCGGATCCTGGTGCACGGCATCGAGCAGGTCGCCGTGCTGCCCGCCGACTGGCAGCAATGGGCGCAGGCCTATCCCGTAGCCGCGGCCGCGCCGTTGGTGCGTGAGGTCGTCGCCGCACCATCCGCATCGGTCCCAGCCCCAGGTGTCCGCCCGACGCCGCCCGCGGTATCAGAACCTGCCGCGGCTGCCGCACCGCAGCCCGCACCAGCCGCGGCTTCGGCACCGGCACCGCAGCCCGCACCAGCCGCGGCTGCCGCATCACAGTCTGCCCCGGTACCGCCGCCTGCGGCGAGCGGCGAGCACAGCGCACTGTTGCAGGGATTGACCGCTCAGGCCGCACAGGTGCTGGGCCAGCGCCCCGACCGCATCGCCGCAGGACGCCCGCTCAAGGCGATGGGCATGGACTCGCTGATGGCGGTGGAGTTCCGCAACCGGGTGGCGCGCGAGTTCGGCTGGAACCTGCCCGTGGTGGACATCCTCAACGGCGTCTCGCTGGAGCAGATCGCCCGATCAGCCGCCGCCGGATCGGCCGGCATCCCGGCGCCCGTGTCAGCGCCGCCCGCGGCGCCAGTACAGCCGGCGCCGGCAACCCTGCCCGCGCCTGCACCGGTGGCGCCGCCGCCTGCGGCGATGGCTGTGTCAGCCGGGCCGTCGCCGGCGCCGCGCGACAGCGCACCACCGCCGGACACCGGTGACGAGCACGGCGACGTGCTGCCCCGGCTGCTGAGCCAGGCGGCGCAGGTCCTCGGGCAACGCCCGGAACGCATCGCGACCGGCCGCCCGCTCAAAGCGATGGGCATGGACTCGCTGATGGCCGTGGAGTTCCGCAACCGCGTGGACCGCGAGTTCGGCTGGAAGCTGCCCGTGGTCGACATCCTCAACGGCGCCACCCTCGATCGCATCGCCACCTCCATCGCCGCCGCCCGTACCGGCAGCACGGCCTGACAGGAACGAGCCTCATGAAAACCCATGGCATCCGCATCGCGGGGCTCGGCGTGTACCTGCCACCGGTCTTCGACGCCCAGCGCGCCGTCGAGCTCGGCCTCTACGACAAAGACGAGTACGAGTGGTACGGCTGGAGCGGCGCGACGGTCGCCGGTGACACCCCCGCGCCGGACATGGCCGTGCACGCCGCCCGGCAGGCGATGCAGCGCTCCGGCGTGGACCCCGCCGACCTGGCCCTGCACCTGCACGCCTCCGGCCACGCCCAGGGCCCTGAGGGCTGGTCGCCGCAGCATTACGTGCTGCGCCATGTCACTGACCGCGACATTCCGTCGTTCTGCACCTGGCAGGCCTGTGCGGCACTGATCGGCTCGATGGAGCTGGCGGCCAGCTATCTGCAGGCCGTCCCCGAGCGCAGCGCGGTGCTGCTCACCGGCGGCGACAACGTCGGCACCCCGAACATGAACCGCTGGGCCTTCGGCATCCAGAACGGGGTGCTCGGCGACGGCGCCAGCGCGGTGGTGTTGTCCAAGCACACCGGCTTCGCCAGCCTGTTGTCGATCAACAGCGGTTCCACCGCCGAGGTCGAGCAGCAGTACCGGGGAGCGGAACCGTTGTTCCCGCCCTCGCAGGTCACCGGTAAGAAGATGGACTTCAAGGAACGCTTCGCCGCCGCTGGCGGGGTCGAGCAGACCGTCCTGAACGTCGTGCGCCGCCAGGGCGAGTTGCGCACCGAGCTCGCCCTGCGGTCCATGGCCGAAGCCGACATCACGCCTGCCGACATCACCCGGGTCGTGCACGTGTTCACCGGCCAGGAGAACTACCTGAAGGTCATTATCGATCCGATGGGCCTGTCGACCGACAAGGGTCTGCTCGATTTCGGCCGCCAGCTCGGGCACCTGACCGTCAGCGACCAGATCATCGGGCTCAACCACCTGGTCGAGACCAAGCAGGTCGGACCCGGTGACCACGTCCTGATCGTCGCGCACGGCGGAGGCACCGCGATCAGCTGCGCCGTCGTGCGCATCGACACGGCCGTCGACTGGGACGTCACACCGGTCCTGCACCACCCCTGAAACCCCTTTTTCCTTGCGAGGACATACACCGTGACCACATACGCTGCCGGGTTCGACGTCCTGCTGGACGCCGAGAAACTCATCACCGCGTTCGGGGTGTTCGGCATCCTGGGCCTGGTCTTCTTCGAGTCGGGCATCCTGATCAGCGCCGCCCTGCCGTTCCTGCCCGGCGACTCGCTGCTGTTCACCACCGGGCTGCTGCTGGCCAACGACGCGCTCGGGCTGCCGCTGTGGCTGATGTGCTTGCTCATCTCCGTCGCCGCCGTGGCCGGCGACCAGGTCGGCTACGTGTTCGGCCGCAAGGTCGGCACCACGCTGTTCAACCGCCCGAACTCGAGATTCTTCAAGCAGGAGAACGCCCAGCGCGCCCACGACTTCTTCGAGCGCCGCGGCGCCCGCTCGATCATCCTGGCCCGCTTCATTCCCATGTTCCGCACCCTGGTGCCGATCATGGCCGGGGTCGGGCGGATGAACTACCGCGACTTCCTGCTCTACAACATCATCGGCGGGCTCGCCTGGGGCACCGGCCTGACCCTGGCCGGCTATTTCCTCGGCCAGATCGACGTGGTCGCCGACAACCTCGAGAAGGTCCTGCTGCTGATCATCCTGGCCTCCTTCGTCCCGGTGGTGCTCGAGATCGTGCGCGGTCGCCGCGCCGCGCGCGCCAAGGCCGCCGACCCTGCCGTCTGAGCCCGATCCGCCACCACAGGAGACCTTGTTTCGTGATCACCGCGCAGGACTTCGTCGCCGCGCTCGACGACCGCGGCTACACCATCGCCTCCGGCGTGCCCTGCTCGTCGTTCGGCGGCCCCATCGCGCTGCTCGCGCACACCCCCGAGCGGTACGTGCCGGCCGCCAACGAGGGCAACGCGCTGGCCGTGGCCACCGGGGTCGCCCTGGCCGGCGGCAAACCGTACGTGATGCTGCAGAACTCCGGCCTGGGCAATCTGATCAACCCGCTGACCTCGCTGGTGCTGACCTACCAGGTGCCGGTGCTGGTGTTCGTCAGCCTGCGCGGCTGGCCCGACCCGGCCACCGACGAGCCGCAGCACGTGGTCATGGGCCGCACCACCCACGCCCTGCTGGACACCCTCGGCGTCGAGCACCACACCCTGACCAGGGACAGCGACACCGACGGGTTCGCCGCCCTGCTCGACAAGGCCGAGCACACCCTGGAATCCGGGCAGCCGGCGTTCGTGTTGGTCGAGCGCGGCGCCGTCGGCGGCACCACCGACACCGCAGACACCCCCGGGCGGGGGCTGCCCAGCGGTGAGGTGATGCAGACCATCGTCGACGCCACCGGCGACTGCGCGGTCGTGGCCACCACCGGCTACACCGCCCGGGAGCTGTTCGGCACCGCCGACCGGCCCAACCACTTCTACATGCAGGGCTCGATGGGCCACGCCTCGTCAATCGCGCTGGGCGTGGCGATCAACCGCCCCGACCGCACGGTCGTGGTGCTCGACGGCGACGGCGCCGCGCTGATGCACCTGGGCGCGCTGTCGGTCATCGGCGACCGCGCCCCGGCCAACCTGGTGCACGTGGTGCTCGACAACGGCCGCCACGAATCCACCGGCGGACAGCGCACCACCTCGACCGCGACCGACTTCACCCGGGTCGCCGAGGCGAACTCGTATCGCAGCGCCGCGCGTGTCGAGTCGCTGGACGAACTCAGCCGGGCCCTGCAGCAGGCGAAAACCACACCTGGACCGCACCTGCTGGCCGTGGCGACCCTGCCGCGCGGCAGCGCCGTCCCGCCCCGGGCCACCAACGCGCTGAGCGCGCCACAGATCGCCGCCCGCTTCCGCACCGACCTCGCCGGATGACCACCCCTCGGATACCGGAGGAAATCCTGATGTCTACTTCTGTCCGCCCGCAGCTGGCGTTGGTCGGCGACCGCGGCAACCACAACGAGCGCTCCCACCCGCGCCTGGACGAGATCCTGCCGCAGCTCGACCTGGACTACACGTGGGTGCCGACCACCGAGATCGACAGCCCGCAGGTGCTGGCCGGCTATGACGGCATCTACGTCGTGCCGGGCGCGCCGTACCACAACCAGCACGGCGTGCACATCGCCATCCAGTACGCCCGCGAGACCGGTCTGCCGTTCATCGGCACCTGCGGCGGATTCTTCAGCGCGCTGCTCGAACACGCCCAGAACGTCATCGGCCTGCCCCAGGCCCAAGGCGTCGACCAGGACCCGTCGATCCTGGAACCGCTGATGATGCCGCTGACCTGCTCCTACAACGGCGAGAAGGCGCCGCTGAAAGTCAAGGAAGGCTCGCTGCTGGCGCGCATCTACGGCGGCGCCGACGACGTCGAGGAGATCTTCCACTGCGCGTACGGGCTGCAGACCGGCTTCATGACCGACGCCGAGCAGGGCGCCCTGTCCTACTGCGCCTGGGACGCCGACGGCTCCGCCCGGGCCCTGGAGCTGGCCGGGCACCCGTTCTTCTTCGGCTGCCTGTTCCAGCCGGAACTGTCCTCCCAAGCCGATGACCTGCACCCGATCCTGGCCGCCTACCTGCGCGAGGTGGCCATCAGCGCCGCCGAGGACCGCAAGGCCCGCGCCGTGCACGCCTGACCATCCGCTCGCCCACGCCCGAAGGGGAAGGACAGCCTTGCAGAACAACGACGGCATCTCCCGCCGCGGTTTCGTCCGTGGTGCCGTGGTCGGCGCCGCGGCCCTCAGCGCGCCCGCCCTCACCACGGCGGCAGCCACGCCTACCGCCGCCGCAGCAGCAGCGGCAGGTCCGCTCGCCGCAGCGCCGGCCAACCCGGCAGGGCCACCACCGGGAACGCGGCTGCTGGAGTTCGTCGACGGCTCGGCCGCGCTGACCCCCGACCGGATCGTCGACAGCGCCTGCCAGTTCTGCAACTCCAACTGCCGGCTCAAGGTCGGCCTCAAAGCCGGGCGCATCATCGAGGTCCGCGGCGAGACCGCCGACCCGGTGCAGGCCGGCAACCTGTGCATCAAGGCCGAGATGATGCCCGAGCTGGTCTACAACGACCTGCGCCTGACCACCCCGCTGCGCCGGGTCTCGGGCCGCAAAGGCAGCAAGGACTCCAGATTCGAGCCGGTCTCCTGGGACGAGGCACTGGACATCATCGCCGGCAAGCTGCTCAAGCTGCGCGACGAAGGCGACGTCCGCTCGATCGCCAACCGCACCACCGGCCGGCTGCCGCGCGGCACCGGCTCGCTGGTCGCGCGGCTGTTCGCGTTGCTGGGCAGCCCGAACAACACCGACGTCGGCCCGGTGTGCAACGACGCCGGCGGCAACGCCCTGGCGACCAGCTTCGGGCTGGGCAACTTCACCAACGGCTACGGCGTGGACGCGGCCACCGGCCGCGAGGATCTGGGCTCGGCGCGCTACCTGCTGTTTCTGGGCACCAACCAGGCAGAGACCCACCCGGTGACCTTCGAGCACCTGCTGCGCGAGCGCGCCAAGACCGGCGCGAAGCTGGTCGTGGTGGACCCGCGCCGCACCCCGACCGGCGCGCTGGCCGACGAATGGGTGGCGCCCAAGCCGCACACCGACTTCGCGCTCGTGCTCGGCATGCTGCACCACATCATCAGCCACGAGCTGTACGACAAGGCGTTCGTCCAGCGCTGGGTGCTCGGCTTCGACGAGCTGAAGGCGCACGTGCTGGGCAACGGCTACGACGCCGCCTGGGCCGCCGGCATCACCGGCCTGAGCGCAGCCACCATCACGCAGATCGCCGAGGACTACGCCGGCGCGCACCCGGCCGCCATCTTCTGCAACGCCGGCATCTCGCACCAGCTCGGCGCGTTCGACACCTACCGGTGCCTGACGTTTCTGGCCGCGATCACCGGTAACATCGGCGTACCCGGCGGCGGCTGCAACTTCATGCACAACACCTGGCCCGGCGACCTGCACCTGCCTCCGCTGAGCGTCGAGGTCCCGGACAGGGACGCGGCGCTGCCCGTCGGGCCCGACCACTTCGCCGACGCGATCCTGACCGGCACCCCGTACCGGCTGCGCGCGGTCATCACCGAAGGCAACCCGCTGGTCTCCTCGGCCAACAACGCCAAGGTGCGCAAGGCCTACGAGAAGCTCGAGTTCTACGTCTACACCGGGCTGTTCATGGAGGAGGCCGCCTGGTACGCCGACATCATCCTGCCGGTCGCCACCGGCCTGGAGATCGACGGCGTCTACATGCGCCGCGACGACCGGGCCATCCGCTGGCAGGAGCAGGTGGTGCCGATGCCCGGCAGCACCAAGCCCGACTGGCACCTGTGGATCGATCTGGCCCACGCGCTGGCGCGCCGCGACCGCCGGAACCCGGCGTCGTACTGGAGCGCTGCCTTCCCCCAGGCGTGGAAGGACTACGACACCCTGTGGGCCGAGTTCGTGCGCCACACCCCGGCCATGGGCGGCATGACCGCGCGACGGATGCGCGAGCGCGCGGAGCCGCTGCGCTGGCCGTGCCCCACCGAGCAGCATCCTGGCGTCAGCACCCTGTACCTCGACCACTCAAGTTGGTACGAGGCCGCCGCCGCGCTCGGGCACGAGGGCAAACGCTTCCTCACCCCATCCGGCAAGATCGAGATCTTCACCCCGGAGCTGGACGCGCGGCTGCGCACCGCCGGGCACAGCGCCCTGCCCCGCTTCTACACCCATCCCGAGGTCACCGGCGCGCACCCGACGATCCGCTACACCGACACGTTCGTCACCAACCCGCTCAATCCCCAGGCGCTGACCCGCAAGGCCGAAGTCGGCGTCCGCGGCAGCGGTGAGGTGCACCGCCGGTACCCGCT
>NZ_JAUQWH010000268.1 GCF_030757795.1 Actinoplanes oryzae | reverse complement strand
CCCACCCCGCGGCCCACGAACGACGGGGCGGCGTGGATCGCGCTCAGCAACGCCACGCCCGGCTCCTCGTCCGGCCCGAGATAGGTGAAGCCGGCCAGCTCGGCATCGACCACGGCGACGGTCATGCGATGGTTGTCACGCTCCCATTTCCAGCGCTCGGCCCACCATTCGCCCATCGCTTCCGGCGAGCCGAAGGAGAGGGCCGAGGGCGGGAGGAAATCCGCGTACGCCGAAGCGCGCGAGCGGAAATGCAGCGAACCGATGCCGGGCAGATCGTCGTCAGCCGCGGGACGCAGAAGCACGCTCATGCGTCGAACCTAGCCGCGGCACGGGCACCCGCAACAAGTCCTCGGCGAGCACGATGTCGCCGTCGAATTCCGCGCGCGCTTCGCTGAGGAAGCGGGTGCTGTCGGCGTACCTCTGGGAGAAGTGGGTCAGCACCAGCGTGCGCGCACCGCTCTGCCGGGCCACCGACCCGGCCTGGCCGGCCGTGAGATGCCCCACCTGGGCGGCCATCGCGGCGTCCTCGGCGAGGAATGTCGACTCGATCACGAGCAGGTCGGCGCCCTCCGCCAGCGCGAACACGCTGTCACACAGGCCGGTGTCCATGACGAACGCGAACTTCTGACCGGGCCGCGCCACGCTCACGTCCTCCAGGGTCACCCGCCCGATCCGGCCGGTGCGCTGCAGCTCACCCACGGCGGGACCATTGATCCCGTACGCCGAGAGCAGCGCCGGCACGATGCGGCGCCCGTCCGCCTCGGCCAGCCGGTAGCCGTAGGTCTCGATGGAGTGCCGCAGCGGCAGCGCGGTCAGCGTGCCCGCGCGAGTCTCGACGCGGAAGCCCGGCCCGACGGGTACGGCCTCCAGATCGGCTACGTCGTAGAAGCTCGTCGCGTGCCGCAGCCGCCCGAAGAACTCGGCTCCGCCCGCGGGAAAGTGCACCTGAACGGGGTGCGGCACCTTGTCGAGCGAGATCCGCTGGATGATGCCGGGCAGCCCGAGCGCGTGGTCGCCGTGGAAGTGGGTGACGCAGATGCGGGTGAGCGGTGTCACGGCGAGCCCGGCCAGGAGCATCTGGCGCTGGGTGCCCTCACCCGGGTCGAAGAGGATCACCTCGTCGTCCCAGCGCAGCTGGTAGCCGTTGTGGTTGCGGTGCCGCGTCGGCACCTGACTGGCCGTGCCGAGGACGGTGAGCTCGCGCATGTGCCCCAGAAATAAGGCGACCCCCGGGGACTTCCACGCCGCCCGGAAAGGGCGAAGTGGTCCGGTCGGACAAGGCCGGATCCCCGGGGGTCGGGTGGCTGCCTGGTACTCGCCACGACCGCTGCCACACGGTCTCGACGTACTACAAGAACTTTCGAAGCTGTCGAGGACAGCGGCTAGCGGACAGCCACCTCACGAGTCCCGTTGCTATACAACTTCGGACCACCTCCCTTCACGTGTACGGCTACGTTAACCACTCGGGAGGCCGGTCGACAACGCTTTAAAAATCACAGGCCCGGGGCTACAGCCGGGGGAATACGCGGGGGGACATTTCGGTGCCTTCGACGGCCAGGGCGGCGGGGCCGACGATGCGCGGATCCGGGGTGCCGACGACGTCGAAATCCTTGCCGTCGTAGTCGAAGCGGTTGAGGACGTAGCGCATGGCCTCGATCCGGGCGCGCTTCTTGTCGTTGCTCTTGACCACGGTCCACGGGGCATCGGCGGTGTCCGTGTAGAAGAACATCGCCTCCTTGGCCTCGGTGTAGTCGTCCCACTTGTCCAGCGACTCGAGATCCATCTTCGAGAGCTTCCACTGGCGTACGGGATCGACCTGGCGGATCGCGAAGCGGGTGCGCTGCTCGCCCTGCGACACCGAGAACCAGAACTTGACCAGGTGCACACCGGAGCGCACCAGCATCCGCTCAAGATCGGGCGCCTGCCGCATGAACTCCAGGTACTCCACGCGGGTGCAGAAGCCCATGACGCGCTCGACGCCGGCGCGGTTGTACCAGGACCGGTCGAAGAGCACGATCTCGCCGGCGGCGGGGAGATGCTTGATGTAGCGCTGGAAGTACCACTGGGTGCTCTCGCGCTCGTTCGGCTTCTCCAGCGCCACGACGGAGGCGCCGCGCGGGTTCAGGTGCTCCATGAAGCGCTTGATCGTGCCGCCCTTGCCGGCGGCGTCACGCCCCTCGAAGAGGATGACCAGGCGCTCACCCGTGGTCTTGCACCAGTTCTGCAGCTTGAGCAGCTCGATCTGGAGCAGCCGCTTGTCCCGGTCGTAGTCCGCGCGGGGCAGGCGCTCGTCGTACGGGTAGTCCTCGCGCCACGTGTCCACCGGGCTGCCGTCGGCGTTGATCAGCACCGGGTCGTCGTCGTCTCCGTCCGCGACCCGGTACCCGCTCAGCTCGGCGATCGGTCCCGAATAGGGCTGGGTGCTCGTCCGCTCCTGGTGCTGCTCGTCCTCCATGAACATGGTTCATACCCACGTTCGCCGAAGGACCCACTCGCAATGTGTGACCTGTCGGTGGACGCCGGGTAAACGATCATCCGAGCCAGGAGCGCACCTTGCCGGTCCGGGAGGCGGAGATCGCCGCGGGGAGCTCGGTCAGCGTCTCGGCGCCGACCTGTTCCTGACGGGCGTACAGGACGCCGTACGGGAAGGCGTCCGCCGCCGTCCGCGACATGTCCCGCAGTACCTCACGCGCCACCACGGAGTCCTGGTGCGCCCCGAGCACGTCCTGCAGGCTGGTCAGGGTGTTCACCAGCTGCTTGCCCGGCTTGCCGGCCTCCGGGGCGAACACCTCGACCGCGTACCGGGCCTGCTTGTACTTCTTGCGGGCCTCGTGCAGCTCCGCGTCCACGCCGTCCGCCGTCGCCTCGTCGAGCAGCCGGTCGGCCTGCCGCAGCACCTTCCGTGCCCGCCGCGACGCCTGCCGGTCCTCCGGGGGCGCGCCCTCGATCAACGCGTCGAGCTCGTCGAGCAGCCCCAGATAGCGGTCGGAGTCGAGCGCCTCGGTCAGCGCCGCCCGCCCGGTCTCGACGTCGCCGGCCAGCTTCGCCCGGATCTCCGCGGCCGTCTCCGGGAAGTCCGCGGCCGCGTCCCCCAGCTTCGTGCCGAGCACCTGCGCGTCGCGTACGGCCCCGAGCTCTGCCGCCAGCCACTTCAGCTCGTCCCGCATCGGGGTCGCGCGCTCCTGGTCGAAGGAAGCCTTGAACGTCTTCAGGGTGCTGCGCAACCGGCGCGTCGCCACGCGCATCTTGTGCACGGACTCGGCGTCTCCGGCGCGGACCCCGGGGTCGTGCTCGGCGAGGGCGTCGCGCTGCTCGAGGGCGTACCGGAGCACGGGCCCGGGCTTCCGCGGCCGGTGGCGCTGCGCCTTGCTCAGCCGGTCACCCAGCGCGCGCGCCAGCTTCGACGGCCCGGCGGCGGGCGTCGCCCCGGCCGCGAGCAGCAGCCCCTCCACCTGGTCGAGCAGCTCCGGCCCGCCCTCGACCAGCTCGACCTCGAGCTCCTGCCAGCGCTGCTCGCTGCCGCCGGTCTCGGCCCCGACCTCGTCCTGCGCGACGAGCGCCAGCGTCCTGCCCTCCGCATCCCGCAGCGGCGTCTCGATCCGGTGCGTGCGCAGCCGGGCGACAGGCCGCAATTCCCGGGTACGCACAATGGGCCGCACCGCGCTCGTCAGCTCACCCGGCACCTGGTCGCCGTCGCTCAGCGGCAGCCGGTGCTCGGTCCGCCCGTCGCCGTCCGCCGGCGTCTTCAGATGCCAGCCGGCGTCCGTGCCGCCCGTGCGCCGGCGCAGCGTCCGCTTGTTGCGCGCCAGCCGGAGATCCTCCGTGTCGAAGTAGGTCGCGTCCAGCTCGTGCGTCTCCGCCTCGCCCGCCCCGGCCACGCTGCCCGCGCCGGTGAGGGAGGGCAGCGTGAAGCCGGCGGGAACGTCGTACTTGCGTTCGGTCTCCGTCGCGGTCTGCATGCCTTCCAGTCTCGCCGATCAAGTGGGTCCGGGCATCCGCTCGTGGTGGGTCCTTCAGCTCGCTCACAGGTCATCGCGTCACGCTGGAAGGCGTGAACGAAACCGATCGCCGCAAGGTCTCCCTCGCCGGGCTGGGTCTGATCAGCGCCGGTGCCGTCCTCGGGCTGGCGCTCACCGCTCCCGGCGCCTCCGGTGGTTCCAGTGCTTCGGGCGGTTCCAGCTCTGCCAGTGCTTCCGGAGCTTCCGGAGCTTCCGGAGCTTCCGGCGCTGCCCTCGGGGAGTCGAAGGACGACCCGTCGACGTGATCATTCCCAGCGCCTTTGGGGCTCGGGCACAGGCTGCTCCCAGCAACGCGCGCCATTGTTGACGACAGGCCCCTGAGGGCTCGGTGTTCGTCCCCCGTGCGGGCATCGGTTCCTCAGGACCAGGTGAAGCGCCGCCCCGACCGCCGCCCCGGTCGAGGCGGCGCTTTCCGCATCCTCAGACGGTGTAATCCATGGCCTCCAGGCTCCGCAGATACAGAGCCCGCGAATAGTGCGCCGCCGCCGCGTTGTAATACATCGTCGCGAGCCCGACGTGGAAGCTGTTGTCCGTCAGCGCGTTCTTGGCCACGGCCGTCGACGACCACCGGATCTCCGCGTCCGTCGGGCTGATGCCCCGCTGTGCGCACGCCTCCACGGTCAGCTGCTTGCCCAGGCGCCACTTCTCCAGCGCGCTCTCGGCCTGCCGCATCATCGTCACCGCCTGCTCGACCAGCGACTCGGCCAGCGACCAGGCGGCATGCTCCTCCTCACTGCGAAACCTGGGCATGGTCGTACCTCCCGCGGTTACCTCCTGAAATGTCCGTCCCACCAGTGTGTGCGGGCACGTCGGCGCCTGTCGATCTTTTCCACCCGCAGGCGTGACCTTGTACGCCTGTCGCCGCTCGTCACCGGCGCCCGGCCCTTGCGGTCGCCGGGCCTATCCGTTGCTCAGCTCCGACCGCCACTGGGCGAATCGCTCCCGCATGGCGGGCAACGCCTCGGCCGCAATTCCGTACATGCCGAATTGGGCGTCGGGAATGTGGGCCAGCGCGCCGAGGGCCTCCGCGAAGTAGCCGCGGTCGAAGCCGGTGTCGGCGGCCTCGGCGAGCTCGAGCAGGCGCTCGCGGGTGTAGCGGCCGGACTCGAGGACCGCGTCCACGTCGAGAAAGTCGCGCGGAGCGGCCCGGCCGTAGAGGGCCGCCATCTTGTTGGCCACGGCGTCGTCCGGGTGCAGGACCGGGCCGATCTCCAGCTGCACCGGCGGGTGCACGCGCCAGTCGGCGGACATCTCGAGCTTCTCGGGCGGCGCTCCGTTGCCGTCGGTCAGCAGGAGACGCGCGAAGGTGTCGCTTCGCTTCGCCTCGTAGACGACAAAGCCGTAATAGTCGAGCGCGTCCTCCACCGCCGTGACGGCGCTGGGGAAATCCGCCCGGGCGTCCCAGTCGGTGAAGATGTCGACATCCCCGCTCGGGCGGTCGCCGATCCCGTGCGCGCTCACGGCATAGCCGCCGGCCAGGGCGAAACCGTAGCGGCCCCCGGCGTCGAGGGCGATCCGCGCGATGCGCTCGTGCACGTCTTTCATCGTCAGGCCGCCGATGCCCGGTGCTGCGCGGCCAGCTCGGGGAAGCGAGCCTCCCAGGCTTCCCGTCTGTCCCTCGGGAGCCACATGGCCGACCAGAGCGTGACCAGCATCTCGCGGTCCAGATAGGCGTGCAGATCCGCAGGGCTCATGGCCTCGCCGATGACCACACGGTAGAGCTCCATGAGCTCGCCCGGCTGATCCAGGTCGTAGACCGGGTTGCCCGACCACTGGAGGTGGTGGGGGAGGGTGACTGTGCCGGACGTCTTTCCTTGCAGGGCCTCCAGGTCGTCGGCGATGACAACCGGTTTGGCATAGTGGCGCACCGTTGCACCTCCTTCGCGTAGGCCCCAAAGAATACGGCCACCGCCCGGAAGGCGGTGGCCGTTATCCACAGGGGTCAGCGAGCGCTGTACGCCACATCTCCCGCCGGCACCTTGGCCACGCCGACCGGGCACGACATGCCGTTCGGGCCGTGGTTGCAGTAGCCGTTCGGGTTCTTCGTCGGGGCGAGGTACTGCTGGTGGTAGTCCTCGGCGTAGTAGTAGCGGCCCAGCGGCTTGATCTCCGTGGTGATCGCACCGCGGCCGGTCTTCGTCACGACCGGCTGGAAGGCGTCGCGGGAGGCCTCGGCCGTGGCGGCCTGCTCCGGCGTCGTCGTGTAGATCGCCGACCGGTACTGGGTGCCGACGTCGTTGCCCTGGCGCATGCCCTGGGTCGGGTCGTGGTTCTCCCAGAACGCCTTGAGCAGGTCCGCGTAGCTGATCTTCGCCGGGTCGTAGACCACCTGCACCGCCTCGGTGTGGCCGGTCGTGCCCGAGCAGACCTCCTCGTACGTCGGGTTCTCGGTGAAGCCGCCCGCATAGCCGGCGGAGGTCGAGTAGACGCCGGGGAGGCGCCAGAAGATGCGCTCGACGCCCCAGAAGCAGCCCGCGCCGAAGACGGCGACCTCGAAGCCCTCCGGCCAGGGGCCCTTCATGGGGGTGCCGAGCACCTCGTGGGTGTCGCTCACCGGCATCTCGATCAGGCGGCCCGGCAGGGCCTGCTCGGCGGTGGGCAGCTCAGGCTTCTTGTACCGCAGGAACACGGTCACTCCCTTCATCCGCTCGGTGCAACAACAACCCGCCGGTGATCCTTACCCGAGGGCCTCGGCGATGCGACCAGCGTACGAAGCGGCCTCGTCGTCGGAGTCGTATTTGTGTCTCGGCCAGAAGAAGCCGCGCAGTCCGTCCCCCTTTGTCCGGGGGACGACATGGAAGTGAAGGTGGGGCTGGGACTGGGAGACGATGTTGTTGTTCGCCACAAAGGTGCCCTGCGCGCCGAGGGCGGCCGGCACGGCGGCGGCAACGCGCTGCACCAGTCCGAAATATCCGGGCAAGTCGTCGGGCGGCAGGTCCGTGAGCTGCGGCACGTGGGCGCGGGGCACGATCAGGACGTGGCCCTTGAAGACCGGCCGCACGTCGAGGAAGCCCACGCCCTCGGGCTCGTCCACGATCTTGAATGCGGGAACCTCGCCCGCCACGATCCCACAGAAGACGCAGTTCGCCATTGCTCTTATATTAGTTTCTTTCGGTTTTCCGCTGCGGATAGGCACAGACTAGCCTTGCCCCTCATGACGGGTAACGAGTACGGCTTCGACACACTGGCCATTCACGCGGGGCAGGAGCCCGACCCGCGGACCGGCGCCGTCGTGCCGCCGATCTATCAGACCAGCACTTATGCGCAGGACGCCGTCGGGGCGCCGCGGCTGGGATATGAGTACAGCCGCTCGGGCAACCCGACCCGCGACGCGTTGCAGGAGTGCCTGGCGGCGATCGAGGGGGGCCGGCGGGGCCTGGCTTTCGCGAGCGGGCTCGCGGCGGAGGACACCCTGCTGCGTACGGTGTGCCGGCCGGGCGACCACGTGGTGATCCCCGACGACGCGTACGGCGGCACCTATCGCCTTTTCGCGAAGGTCGCGGAGAACTGGGGCCTCGACTGGACCGCCGTGGCGCTCAACGACCTCGACCAGGTCCGCGCCGCCTTCCGCCCCGGCAAGACGCGGCTGATCTGGGCCGAGA
>NZ_JAUQWH010000267.1 GCF_030757795.1 Actinoplanes oryzae | reverse complement strand
AGCTGGAGTGGCTGGGTCATGAGCTGGTCGACCAGGTGGAAGGCGTCGTAGCCGAGCAGCAGCGGGTCGCCCCGGGAGAGCCGGCGGTTCGTCGAGTGCTCGTTCCGGCCGCGCCCGGTGCGGTAGTAGCGGATCGCCTGCAGCAGGTCGACGTCGGTGATCCCGGCCCGCTCGGCGTCTTCCATGGTGTCGGGCAGCCACTGCTCGCGGGTCAGCTCGCCGGTGCGGGTCTCCTCGATGCGGGCCCGGGCCATGGCGTCGAGGGCGGCGGCGGGGCCCTCGGCCTGGAAGCCGCGGAAGGAGGCGCCGATCTCGCCGGGGTCGACGGCGCCGACGGCCCTGATGCGGTGGTCGGTGCGGGCGGTGTGGACGGCGTAGCCGCCGCCGGCGCAGATGCCGAGGACGCCGATGCGCTCCGGGTCGATGCCGGGCAGGACGCTGAGCGCGTCGATGGCGTAGGAGATGTCCTCGCCGCGCCGGTACGGGTCTTCGAGGTCGCGGGGCTCGCCGCCGCTCCGGCCCTGGTGCGCGGGGTCGAAGACGAGTGCGGCGAAGCCGTGCGTGGCGAGGCGGGAGGCGTAGTTGGCGCCGATCTGTTCCTTGACGCTGCTGCCCGGTGTCGAGAGCACGACGGCGCGCAGGGGCGCGGCCGAGGCGTCCACATTATCGGGCAGGTGCAGGTCGGCCGCGAGCTCGATCGGCCCGCGCGGAAGGGAGATGTGCCGGATCATGGGTCAGTCACCTTTCATGTGCCGAGACCGTCGAGCAGCCAGTGGTAGTGCAGCCGCAGACTCCGCTCGACGGCGCCCAGCGCGGCGGCGAACCCGAGCCCGACGTTGAGCCACGCGGGCAGGTCGATCGGGGACTCGAAGCGGCCGAACCGCTCGACGATCGGCGGGACTCCCAGGATCGGCTCGAGCAGCTGCACGAGGTTGATCCCGGCGCCGGCGACGAGCGCCAGCACGGAGAGGGCCCCGGCCCAGCGGCTCAGGGACCGGTGCTCGCGGTCGAAGCGCAGCCGCCGGCCGATCGCCGATCCGGGATCGGGGACGAGGCTGTGCTCCTCGCCCGTGGTCGTCACGTAGTGGGCGCGCTTGAGGCCCACGGCCGACTTCGCGACCTGGATGGTGCCGCCGTCGACGGGGATGACGGCGGGCATCCGCGAGCGGGCCCGGTGCCGGCCGTCGGCGTACAGGTGGACCATGCCGTCGTCACCCGCCTGCTTGCCATTGACGCGTACGTCCACCGCGTACTCGATCGGGCCCACCCGCAGCGTGAACAGCTTGCGTCCGGTGAACAGCTGCCACCAGCGGAAGCGCTCCAGCGGGCGGCCGTCGCCGGGGCGGATCCGCCGTGCTGCCCTGCGTTGCCCGAGGTCGCCGAGCATGGGGGCCTCCTTCGCCGGGACGGTGTGCCGGTCGGCCTCCACGACACTAACACGCTGTGCTAGTACGGCGTACTGGAGTGGCCGAGGACACAGTCGACGGCCATGTACAGGGTCTCGGTCTCGGACCTGAGGATCGAGTCCTCGGTGGGCAGGGCCCGTTCGATCGACAGTCCGTCGAGGACGGTGGACAGGAATCTCACCCGGCTCGCGTGGTCCTCCTGGGGCAGCGCGCCCTCGTCGGCGAGCACCGTCAGCCAGTACTCGATGCGGCGCCGGCCCGCCTGGTCCCTGTCCCGGTACGCGGCGCGCACCTCCGCTGTCGGCTCCGACGCTATGTACGTCTTGTAGGCCTTGGTCCACGCCTCCCGCGCCTGCTTCCCGGTGCCGGCGGGGGCGAGCACCTGCCGGAGGCAGTTGACCAGCCGATCCCGGGCCGGCAGCGACCGGTCGTGGATCTGCTCGTCGGGAAACAGGTTCTCGTAGATCCTGGCGAGCACGGCGTCCTGCAGGGCGCGCTGGTTCGGGAAGTGGAACCGGAGCGATCCCGTGCTGACCCCGGCGCGCGCCGCGACCGTGCGGACGCTCAGCTTCGCGGTCACGTCCTCGGCGAGCATCGCCGCCGCTGCCGCGAGAATCCGTTCCCGCGAGCCGATGGTGCCGTCTTCCTGTGTCACCTGCCACCTCCTGTCACATCGTACTAGTACGCCGTGCTAGCTTCCCCGCTGGTACAGCGTGACAGTGCGGCGATGGAGAGGCCAATGACCACGACGACCCCCGGGATGCCGGTCCCGGCCACAGTGGAGTATCACCGGGTGCTCGCGGGCGGCACCCACCGGATCGGCCGCGGCGTACTCGCGATCGTCCTGCTGCTGGCGGGGCTCGTCATCTTCCCGACGGTCATCGGCCGGGCGGCGGCGCTCATCGACCAGCAGGCGGGCAGAACCCCGCCGATCCTGGGCGGCACCGACTACACGCCGCTGTCCCACGCCGCCTCGATGGTCTCGCTCGGCCTGCTCATGCCGTGGAGCATGCTCATCCAGCGGTGGCTCTACCGCGTACCCGGTGCGTCCCTGCACTCCGTGACGTCGAGCTTCCGCTTCGGCCTCCTCGGCAGGTCGCTTCTCGTCCTGGGTCCCGCCTGGCTGGTCGTCAACACCCTCGGCGCCCTCGAGCCCGTCGCGGAATCGCCGTGGTCGCAGCGCGACCTCATCGCCTTCTTCCTCGTGACGATGCTGCTCACGCCGCTTCAGTCGGCGGGCGAGGAGTACGGCGTACGCGGGCTGATCTTCCGCGTCGTCGGCAGCTGGACCCGCACCTCCCGGGCGGGACTGGTCGCCGGCGTGCTGGTCACCAGCGTGCTGTTCACGGCCGTCCACGGGGCGACGGATCCGTACATCATCGTCTGGTATCTCGTCCTCTGGGCCGGCCTCGCCGTCATCACCTGGCGCACCGGCGGACTGGAGATCGCGGTCATGCTCCACGCCGTACTCAACACGTTCACCTTCATCCTGGCCGCGTCCCTGCGGGTGGACCTCGGCGGCGCGACGCAGGACCGCTCGGCCGGAGCCGGCTCGCCCTACCAGCTCATCCCCGCCCTCACCGTCGTCGTCATCACCGCCGTCGTCTGGTGGTGCACCCGGAAGCCGGGGCCGGCACTGACCCCGGCCCTCGCCCCGACACCGGATCGGCCCTGAGCATCGCTCCGCGACGGTGGCAGCCGGTTCTCAAGGTGGTGAGCTGCGGGGTGAAGGCCACATTCCGCAACGGTGACCCTGCCAGTCCTCCGGCTCGAGAGGGCTCTGGCAAGCGCAGGACAGGCTTTCTAGCGTTGTCGACGTCCGTACGCAATCCGGAACAGACAGACGAGGTCACAGATGTCGGGAATCGACACTGCTTCGGTCCGGCGCTGGTATGAGCGCTACATCGCGGCACTCAATGCCCACGAGTTCGACGGCATGGACCAGTTCATCAACGACACCACGACCCTCAACGGCAGGCCGGCCACCCGCGAGGATCTCATCGCCCACCAGAGGGCCGATGTCGAGTCGGTCCCCGACCTGCACTGGGAACTGCGTGAGGTGCTGTTCGACGGAAGCCGGCTCGCCGCGAGACTGACCAACACGGGCACTCCCGCACGGGACTGGCTCGGGGTGCCGGCCACCGGCAAGTCGTTCGAGATCACCGAGTTCGCCATCTACGAGGTGCGTGACGGCCGGTTCATCCACATGGCGGCCCTGCACGACGCGGAGACGATGAGGCGGCAGCTCGCGGCCTGACCGTGCGCCGGCGCCCCTCCGCGGGACGCCGCCGATGGCCTCCGCAGCCGCCGTGCCGGGCCCGGCACGGAAGGTGAGCTCCGGCCCGTCGACGGAATTGCACCCGGACTGCACCTTGGAATTCGGTGGCCGATCGCGGGAGCCGGGCGAAGACCTACGGTGCGACACCCGTCGTCGATCGCCCGACCGGAGGCCGGATCCCGATGCCCATCTCGTGGCTGTACAGCGGTGTCGGCGCCGCCATGACCGCCGTACTGGTGGCCGGCTCGCCCGGTTCCGCCGTGGCCGGATCGGCCCGAGCCGTGCCGGCGGACGTGATCCACGCGTGCGTCGACCGCTCGACCGGCATCGTGCGCGTCCTCGCCGGCACCGGGGCAGACCGCTGCGTGAACGGCATGGTGCTCTCCTGGAACAGGGTCGGATCCGGCCCGGCTGATCGCGTGACGGCGCAGGGGCTGCGGGGCGTGCCCGGCATCCAGGGGCTCATCGGCAACACCGGTCCGGCGGGCCCGCCCGGTCCGCCGGGTCCCCGGGGCGCCACCGGTCCGATCGGTCCGGCGGGGCCGGTCGGAGCTCGCGGTCCTGTCGGGCCCGCCGGGGTGCAGGGTCTCGCCGGGCTCCCGGGCGCACCGGGTCTGCCGGGGACCAGGGGTGCGACCGGTGCCGCCGGGGAGCGGGGATTCATCGGGCCGGTCGGCCCGGCCGGGCTCAAGGGCGCCACCGGGGCCACCGGGGCCACCGGGCTGACGGGCGCGACCGGGGCGACCGGAAACAGGGGCGCCGACGGTGCGACCGGACTGTCGGCCTTTGCGTTGTGGCTGCAGGAGGGCAACAGCGGTACGGTCGGTGACTTCCTGAACTCGCTGGTCGGTGCCCAGGGGGCGGCCGGCGCGGCGGGACCGCAGGGTCCGTCAGGAGACCCCGGTGCCCAGGGCGCCACCGGCGACGCGGGTCCGCAGGGCGCCACCGGTGCTACTGGTCCGCAGGGCGCCGCCGGCCCGGCGGGACCGCAGGGCCCGCCCGGAGACCCCGGTGCCCAAGGCGCCACCGGCGACGCGGGTCCGCGGGGCGCCACCGGGGACGCGGGTCCGCAGGGCGCCACCGGTGCTACTGGTCCGCAGGGCGCCGCAGGTGCCACCGGTGCGCAGGGTGCGACCGGTGCGCAGGGTGCGACCGGTGCGCAGGGTGCGACCGGTTCGCAGGGCCCCGCCGGCGCGACCGGCCCGCAAGGCGCCACCGGGGCTCAGGGGCCGGCCGGCGCGGACGGGGTGAGCGGCTACACGCTCGTGACGGGCGCCACCGGCAACGGCAGCTCCGTCGCTTCCTGCCCGGCGGGCAAGAAGGTCCTGGGCGGCGGGGTGAACGTTGCCGGCGGCGGCCAGCCCGGCGCGAGCTATCCCTCGTCCTCGACCGCCTGGACCGCGACCAACACAGCCGCTCTGGGAACGGTGACGGCGTACGCGATCTGCGCCACAGCGAACTGATTCAGGGGCCGCCGGTCCGTGCGAAGAGCGTCGCGCCCAGGGGCCCGGCGTCAGCCGAAGAGGGCGCCGGGGATGTCGGCGTAGAAGAGGGCGGGGTCGCGGGAGAGCGACGCCTTGACGTTGGCGGTGGGGGTGTCGGCGATCACTTCCAGTTTGCCCGCCTCCAGGCCGTCCAGGGCCATCGTCACGACCTCGTGCGGGGGCAGCTTGGGAATGTCGAAGCCGGCCATCATGTCGGTGTCGGCGATCGCCAGGGCGAGCGCGGTGACCTGGGTCTTCTGCTCGGCCAGCTCGAGCCGGACGCCGTTGGTGAGCGACCACTCCGCGGCCTTCGAGGCGGCGTAGCCGTTGCTCGTGGGCGCGAAGGCGTACCAGCTCAGGGCGGAGATGACGTTGAGGATCGCGCCGCCGGCGAGCCGGGGGGCGAAGGCGCGGGTGACGTTGAGGGTGCCCCAGAAGTTGGTGTCGAACTCGCGGCGGATGTTGTCCGTGGAGGGGCCGAGCAGGGGAGCCTCGGTGGAGATGCCGGCGTTGTTGATCAGGATGTCGAGGTCGCCGACCTCGGCCGCCGCGGCGGCGATGGACGCCGGGTCGGTGATGTCCAGCGGGAGGGCGACGACGCCCGGGACGTCGATCAGCTCGGGCCGCCGGGCGGTGGCATAGACGGTGGTGGCACCGCGTGCGACGAGCGCCTCGGCAAAGGCCTTGCCGAGACCCCGGTTCGCGCCGGTGACGAGTGCTTTCGCGCCGTTGATCTGCATGCCGTCAGCCTAAAACCTCACGTTGACGTCAGAGGCAAATGCTGCGACGCGCGTCACGGCGGAGGGCTTCCGCGCCCCGCGCCCTACGCCCTCGGCGTCGTGCGGCACTGCACGACGGTCGTGACGCGCGCGGTGCCGCACTCCGTCGCCGCGAGACTCAGAGCAGAGCGTCGTCGTCCGTACCGTCGAGTGGCCGGGCGATTTCGACGGCGCTCGCCACGCGGCCGTCCGCCGCGAGCCTCGCCACCACAGTGGACTCGAAGGTCGCCTCCTTGCCGTGGAAGAGCAGCCGTGCCGCCAGGCGGTTGCCGTCGCGCAGCCCTTCGACGAGCTCCACGCGGCCACCGGCGAGCATGGTGCGAACGTCGGTCAGGTGGGCTGCCATGTGCGCGCGTGAGTAGACCTTGCCGTTGACCCGCTGGCGGTAGTTCTCCGTGACGAGCCGGCTCAGGGTCCGCTCCGCCGGCTCGGTCTCGTCGGCGGGGAAGACCATCTCGGTCAGGATGGTCTCCAGGCTCCGATCGCCCTGCTCGGACGCGTCGTGGGATGATGGTGTCGTCATGATCTTCCTCGATGTTCCTTCCGGTTTTCCGGCACTTTCCCGATCCCACCAGGCCGAGCCGCGAGGTGCTGTCGTGATCGAGGCCGGGGAATGTCGCGATCCGGGCGCCGGGTGATGGGCCCGCTGTTCTCCAGCCGGGCGACGACCGGGTGGAAGTCGCTGATCGTGCAGGAGCGCGCACACGAGGCGTACGTGGCCGATGTGTCCGTCCCCGCGGTCGACGCCTACTGCCTCGTGGTGGTGACCGGCGGTGCGGCCTTCCGGGAGAGCTGGGACGGCCACCGCTGGTCCGGCGCCGAGTACACGAAGGGCAGTGCGACGCTGACCGCGCCGGGCCGGGCGGTCAGGGCACGCTGGCGCGCGACGGCCGCCGAGCCGTTCACGAGCGCTGAAGTGCTGCTTCCGTACGATGTCGTGCGCGACGCCGCCCGGGAACTCGGCGCCGCGCCGGCCGCGCCCGCCCTCCGCGACGTGCCGTATCTGGCCGACGAAGCCGTCGCGGGCACCACGCGGGCGCTGCTCGAGGCGGGCCGGTCCGGTGACGCGGGGGAGGCGTACGCCCGGTCGGCTGCCTCGTTCCTGGCCGTGCATCTGCTCACCCGGCACGCCGATCTGGCCCGGGACGAGCTGACTGGCCGGGTGCTCGGTGTCTTCCGCGGCGCGGTCGGTCGGCCGGCGTCCCTGCGGGAACTGGCCGCCCTGGCCGGGGTGGGCGAGAGCCGCCTGGCGCACGTGGTCCGCGAGTCCACGGGACAGTCGCCGGGCGGCTATCTGATCGGCCTGCGCATCGCGGAGGCCAAGCGCCTGTTGATCGGCACCACGCTGCCGATCACGGAGGTGGGCCACGCCTGCGGCTTCACCACGCCGTCGCATTTCGCGGCGTCGTTCCGGCGCGCCACCGGGCTCAGTCCGCGGGACTGGCGCCGCGGCTACGGCATCGACGGGCCGCCCGGGACCCCGGCCGTCTGAGAGCGACGGCCGGGTCGTCCGGCTCCGGACGCGTCGTCGTGGTCAGAAACCGGGGAAGGCGGCGCGGAGCCGGTCGAGGGTGACGTTGCCGGTCACCTCGACGCCGGCCGGCGTGTGCTGCGGGGCGAGCCGGCCGTAGAGCAGCCGGATCGCGGACTCCAGCGGCCCGGTGAAGGTCGCGGTGGCCGCCGGGGCCTCGGTGGTGAGGGAGGCCTGGTCGGCGAGGACGATGCTGTACGGCGTGCCGTCGA
>NZ_JAUQWH010000266.1 GCF_030757795.1 Actinoplanes oryzae | reverse complement strand
GCCGGGGGTCGGGGACGGTCTCCCTTGACTGACAGCGGGGAATCTGGCCGGGATGTCCGGCGGCCCGCCTGTGACTACTTCACGAGCAACCAGAACTGATCCCGGTTCGTGGTCGGGACACGGTCGTACTGCTCGACCCAGTAGCCGTTCCAGGTGCCGTCGGCGAACGGCGGGCCGAGGTCGTCACCGAGCAGTTCCATCACCTTGCCGGAGTTCCGGTTCTCGATGGAGACCTTGCCGTCGCCCTCGTCGGTCAGCTTCCACTGCTGCGACACGGCGCTGCTGTTCTTCGCCACGACGACCACCTTCGCCCGGTTCGCCGTCGACTTGCCCTCCAGGGCGAGCGCCTGCCCGGTGAGGTCGTTCACGATCAGGACGTAGCCGGCGGCCTTCGCCTTCGCGATCCGCCAGTACTGGCCCTTCTCGTTCTTGTTGTTCCAGAGCTCGATCCGGGTGTTCGCCGCCGTGGCCGCACCGTCGGGCACCTCGAGCACCGCGCCGGCCCAGGCATTGCGGATCTGATAGCGGGCGTCCGGGTCGAAGGCGACCGCCGGAGTCTTGGACGGCGTCGCGGTGGCCGACGCGGACGGCGTCGGAGTCGGCGTCGGCGACACGGACATGGGCGAGGAACTCGGCGCCGGCGATGTGGGCGCCTTGTTGCTCGGCGAGGCGGACGGCGACGGTGACGGTGCCGGCTTGGTCCGGTTGTGCAGCCGGGAGTCCTTCTCGTAGCCCCCGACGTACTGCTCGACCCGGTCGGCCAGCTGCGGGACGGTGCCCCGCGGCAGCCCGGCCGCCTGCCGGATGACGCCGAGTCCCCATTGATAGGCGCCCAGCGCCAGCTTGTACGGGTCGGTGCCGCCGAGCCCGGTCAGCTGGTTGGTCATGTCGCACATGGCGGTGCCCATCGCGGGGATCGCGTCGTCCGGGTTCCATCGGGAGGCCGCCGCGCCCGGCCGGTACTCCTCCCAGAGCTCGTCGGAGAACTGGGCGATGCCCGCCGCGCCGTCGGCGGACCGGAGGCTCGGGTTGAAGCCGGACAAGGCGCGCAGCTGCGCGGCCACGCGGGCCGGGGTGACCGTGGGGCAGATCCGGCCCGCGGCGTTGATGTCGGCGACGAGGTCGGCCGGCACCGGCTCGGGCGAGGGGGCGGCCGATGTCGCCGCCGCTGTCTTGCCGATGGTGAACTGAGGCTGCTCGGCGTACCAGTAGGAATAGGCGGTGACCTTGGCGACGTACGTCTCGGCCGACCCAGGCACGCCCTTGGCCGCGACGACCGCCGGGAGTCCGGCCTTCTCGGCGGCCAGCGCCGCCGACCAGAGGTCGCCGTCGACCTTCGCCGCCCGCAGCTCACCGACGGCCTCGCAGGTGCGGTGGGCCACGGCGAGAATGCCGGCCTCGTGGTCCTTGCGGTCGGCGCCGGCGAAGGGACGCCACTTCGACCAGGCCGCCTCGTCCATGCCGGACAGGCCGCGGTTGCTGCCGTCGGTGCCGAAGGCGGTCGCGGCCATCACCTGGGCCGCCAGCTTCGGCGGGGTCAGGGCCGGGCAGGACAGCGCCGCGGCGACCAGGTGAGGCACGTCCTCCGCGGGTACGGGCCGTCCCTCGAGCTTCTCGGCGTCGGCGATCGCCGGGACCACGTCGAGGGCCAGGGCGCCGCACACGACGACGGTCAGGGCCAGAGCCACTACTTCGGTCCGGCCGCGGATGTTCGCCGGCATCCGCCGCCACAGCGATCGTGGCGTAGCGCGTTCAGTCATGGGTCCACTCATCTGCTCGTTGGATCCGGGGAAAGGGGTGGTGCGCTATCCAGACGACGCATCGCCGTCACCGGTTCATGGCCGTACGTGTTTTTCTGACTGGGGGCGGGCCTCGAAGCCGCGCTCGGTCAAGGCCTCGCGCAACGCCCGCAACGCGTAGAAGGTGCGCGACTTCACGGTGCCCGGCGGCACGTCGAGGATCTCCGCGACCTCGGCCACCGACCGCTCCTGGAAGTAGATCTCGACGAGGGTGATCCGCAGGCGCTCGGGCAGCGAGTCCAGGGCCGCGCGCACCTCCAGGGCCTCCAGGGTCCGCTCGATGGGATCGTCGGTGCCGGCGTGGGCCTCGATGTGCTCGTCGGACAGCTCGGCCGGTCGCGCCGCCCCGGCCCGGAGCTGATCGATGAAGATCCGCTTCGCCACGGTGAAGAGCCAGGCGCGGCTCCACCGCCCGTCGGCGTGGCGCTGATTCGGGTGGGACCAGGCCCGCAGCAGCGTCTCCTGCATGATGTCCTCCGCCCGCTGCGCGTCGCCGTTCGTCAGCCGGGTCAGGAAGCCGCGCAGCACCGGACCGTGCACCTGCTCCAGGTGCCGCAGCGCGGCCTCGTCGGTTGCCGCCCGGTCGGACGGTTCCGGCAGCCCTGTCATGTGATTCGGGATGTCGGCCGGTCCCCGGGGGCGCCACTGCGCCGGGGCCGGTGGGGGCCTGCCATGAGGAGTGAGGTCAAGGCATGTCCCTTCGGCTCGGCGGCGGGGCTCTTCCGTCCCCCGTGGACGACGAGCGGCCCGGCGATCGTGTTCACCGCGCGCCGGCAATTTCCGCGGCCCGGGTCGCCCGGCTCAGGCCCCGGGCTCGTCCAGGTCCTCCACCATCGCGAGGAGATGCCGCCTCACGTCCTCCAGCGGATGCCGGGCGATGCGCTCCCGCCAGGCGGTCAGCTCGGGCCGGCCTCCGGCGTCCTCGGCCTGCCAGTCGTACGCATGCCTCCCCGAGCGGATGTCGTCGAGGATCGACATCCGGGGCCCTCCGGTAGACAGTGGGTCCGCTGTACGACGGCCGGTGAGGCGTAGCTGTTCACGGACTGTTGCCGGAAGGCGCCCGGTTCCGGCTTCGTCCCACGCGCGCGGAACGGCGCCGGTGCGCAAGCGGTTCACCTGCGGGCTGAGTCGTGACTCACGGGACGACAGTGCCCGCTCCGCCATAGGTTGGAGAGATGAACGCCCTGGAGCTGACTGATTACCGTGCCGCCGTTGCGCGGATGTACCTGGCAGACACCGATCTGAAGGAGTTCCGAGCCCAGCGCGACGAGCTCTTCGCCACGCACCCGCAGTCGGCCATCCCGCCCGCCGAGCGGGCCACCTTCACGGGCCTGCGCTACCTGCCGCCCAACGACGACGCGATAGTCGAGGCCACGCTCCGCCCGGCCGACGGCGAGATCGACATCGACACCGGCGGCGCGGACGGTGTGGTCCACTACCGCCGCGCCGGCATCCTCGAGACCCCGCTCGGCGAGCTCTCCCTCTGGTGGATCGCCGCCTACGGCGGAGGGCTCTTCCTCCCCGTCCGTGACGGTCTGTGCGGCCACGGCGCCTACGGCGGCGGTCGCTATCTCACCGACACCGTCAAGGGCACCTTCGGCCGGGGCCTGCAGATCCTTTCCGGCAACCGAGTACGGCTGGACTTCAACTATCTCTACAACCCGTCGTGCGCCTACGACGATGCCTGGCAGTGCCCGCTGGCCCCGCCGGAGAACCGCCTCGACGCCACCATCGAGGCCGGAGAGCTGGTCTATCACGAAGGCTGGGAAGGGCGGGTCCCGGAGGTCAGCGGAGCCTGAGGGTGGCGCAGGGCGCGACGCACGGCAAGCGCCAGCTGCAGCCCAGCCGGCGTGTACGACTCGCGGGCCGGGATCGGCCGCACCGGCGCTCGCGTCTCCAGGGATGGTGGCCGTCGACATGAACGGTCCGGCCCGGCCGGCCGTCGTACCCACGACAGCATCGGAAGTGCAAGGAGACGTGCGTGGAACCCAATCGCTTTTCCGGACAGGTCGCCGTGGTCACCGGGGGCGGATCCGGCATGGGCGCGGCCATCGCCCTGCGGCTCGCCGCGGAAGGCGCGACGGTCGTCATCGCCGGGCGCGACTCCGGCAAGCTCGAGCAGACCGCCGGGCAGGCACCCGAGGGGAGCACGATCGTCGCGCGCGCAGCGGACGTACGTGACGAGGCAGCCGTCGCCGAGCTGATCGACGGGACCGTCGCGTCGTACGGCCGCCTGGATGTTCTCGTGAATTGCGCGGGCGTCAGTGATGTCGGCCTCTTCGAGGACCTGGCCGCCTCGACCTGGCACGACATCATGGCCGTGAACGCGTCCGCGGTCTTCCACACGGCCAAGGCCGCGATCCCGCACCTGAAGAGGACCCGGGGCAACATCGTGACCATCGGGTCGTCCAACGCCCTGCGCAACAACTACGGTCAGGCCGCTTACGGCGCTGCCAAGAGCGCCGCGGAGAGCCTCAGCGCGAGCATCGCGATCGAGCACGCCGCGCACGGCGTCCGTTCGAACACGGTGCACCCCGGGTTCATCTTCCCGACCGGGATGACCGGGCCGATCGCGGATCTGCCCGGCGACGTGCTGGACATCTACAGGTCGCACATCCCGATGCGCCGCACCGGCACACCCGAGGAGATCGCCGCCGTCGTCGCCTTCCTGGCCAGCTCCGAAGCCAGCTACGTCACCGGCGCGACCGTCACGGTCGACGGCGGGCTGAACCAGGTCATGCACCTGCCCCCGACCGCGACACCCCGGCCGCTCGCGCCCGGGGCCTGACCGGTGAGCCGCTCCCGGCCCGATGCCGCGGCACCGGGCCGGGAGCGGTGAGTGCGCCGGCGTACCTCTGTCAGCGGTCGCGGAGGAGGTCGGCGGCGCGTTCGGCGAGAGCGATGACACTCGCCTGGGTGTTCGCCCGCGGCACGGCCGGGAACACCGAGGCATCGACGACGTGCAGGCCCGCGACGCCGCGCACGCGCAGATCGGGGCCGACCACCGCGTCGCCGTCCGTACCCATGCGGGCGGTGCCGGCCGGGTGCCAGTACGTGTTGGCGGCCGCGGCGATGTAGGAGTCCAGCTCCTCGTCCGTGGCCCGCGCCGGAAGATCCAGCGCGGCCTCCGTGACGTCGGCCAGCGGCTTCGCGCCGAAGAGACGCAGGACGGCTCTTGCCCCGGCCCGGAGCCGTGCCGCGTCGTCCCCGGCGGTGAGATAGGCGGGGTCGACCACGGGAGGTCGACGCGGGATCGGTGTACGGGATCCACGAGGTCGCCCGCCTCCAGCAGCAATACGGTGCTCGAGGGATCGGCGCTGAGCCGGGCGGCCAGGACGCACCCCGCGCTGCCCGCACCGATCACGATGTAGTCGACGACGTCGGGCAACGGCCCCTCGACGTGGTCGCTTCGAACAGCCATGCCACTTCTGCCTTTCACCAGCGAGCCCAGGACGCAGCGGACAAGCAGCCGACTGCGTGCATTCCCCGTTCGACGGAGCCGCGGGCCCTGGTGTTCACGTTTCAGTGTTGTCCGGGGCGGACCAGGCCGCTTTCGTAGCCGAAGACCACGGCGTGGACGCGGTCGCGCAGGTTGAGTTTGGTGAGCACCCGGCTGACGTGGGTCTTGGCGGTCTGTTCGGAGATGACCAGGGTGGTGGCGATCTCGGCGTTGGAGTGGCCGGTGGACATGAGTTCGAGCACCTGCCGTTCGCGGGCGGTGAGCATGTCGAGGATGCCGGGCAACGTGGGGTGCCGGCGTGGATGGGTCTCGATGAAGCTGGCGACGAGTCGTTTGCTGATGCTGGGCGGCAGCAGGGCCTCGGTGTCGGCCATGAGGTGGATGGCCTGGATCAGTTCGGTGGGCTCGCAGGTCTTCCGCAGGATGGCGGCCGCCCCGGCGCTGAGCGCCTCGTAGAGGCAGTCGTCGATGTCGGATTCCGTCATGACCAGCACGCGCACGGCGGAGCCGCCGGGGGGCTGGGACCCCATGATGTCGCGGGTGGCGGCGATGCCGTCCAGCCGGGGCATCTGCGTGTCCATCAGGACGACGTCCGGGCGCAGGTCGCGGCACTGCTCGACGGCGCTTTGCCCGTCCCTGGCCTCGCCCACGACCGTCAGCTCGGGGTGCTGGGCCAGGACGGTGCGCAGGCCGGCGCGCACGAGCGGCTGATCGTCGGCGATCATGACGCGAATCATGGCGGGATCCTTCTAGGGTGCGGGATTGAAGAAGGGATCCCGCGCCATGGTCCGGTACGCCGAGAGCGTGGCCGGGGACGAATCGATCATCATGACGACAGCGTGACAAACCGATCATGAGCGGACGATGAAGCGGGGCAGCTCCAGTTCCACCAGTGCGCCTCGTCCCTCGGCGGCTGCCACGTACGCTCGCCCGCCGTGCAGCTCGGCGACCCACCGGACGATGGCCAGGCCGATGCCGACGCCGCCGCGGCCGCCGGTCACGCGGTCACCGAAGACCCGGTCCCGGTCCGGGCCGGGGATCCCCGGCCCATGGTCGCGGACCGCCACCTTGCCGCCCGAGACGCGCACCTCGACACCGGACGGTTCGCCGGCCACGGTGCCGTGGCGCAACGCGTTCTCGACAAGATTCCGGATCGCCTGGGTCAGCAGGTCGGGGTCGCCGAGCACGACGGTCGGCTCGGTGTGCAGCGACACGGGCGCGTCCCGGTCCGGCAGCTCGTCCACCACCTGCTCGGCCAGCAGGTCCAGCCGCAACGGGGTCAGCTCCAGCTGCCGGGTGCCGGCGTCGATGCGGGCGCGGCTGAGCAACCCGGACACCAGCCGGTCCAGGTGGTCGACCAGCCGCACGGCGTCCGGCAGCGCCGCTGGCGGGCCGGCCCGGCCCTCCAGCGTCACGCGCAGGACGGCCAGCGGGGTACGCAGCTCGTGCGCCGCCTCGGCCAGGAATTGTTCCTGCTGCTCCAGCGCCCGTATCGAGGGGCGCATGCTCTTGCCGGACAGCACGTGGCCGATCCCCGCGCAGGTCAGCACCAGGACGGCGCAGCCCACGGCGAGCCAGAGAATCAGCTCGTCGTGGGTCCGTTCCGCGGGCTCCGGATCGATCGCGATCAGCACGACCGCGCCGATCTCGTCGGTGCCCCACACCGGGGCGGTGGCCCAGCGCAGCTCCCGCCCGTCGAGCCCCGGAGCCGTCGCCAGCACCGGTTCCTGCCGGCGGACGGTCGCCGTCCACAGATCGTTCAGCCGGCTCCGCCCGGGAAGCGCACTGTCTTTCCGTGGACGTTGCCAGCGGACAACGATGCCACCGGGCGGGGTTCGCTGCAGCACCGCGGTCACGTCCGACGCGGTCGCCAGCTCGTCCTCGGCCAGCGGCTCCAGGTGCAGAATCCCCCCATCGATCCAGACGGCCCGGGACAGCGCCGAGGCCCGGCCCCGCAGCTCCGCATCGATCTCGTGGGCGTTGGCGCGAGCGTCGATCCCGGCGGCGATGAGCAGCAGCGTGACGAGCGAGACCGCACACACGAAGACGTACAGCAGCGTCATCGCCCACCGCATCCGCCGCAGCCGTACGGTGGCGGGGCGGGCGCGGTTCACGCCGAACCGCGGATGCGGTACCCCACGCCCCGGAGCGATTCGATGGGATCCGGCGGCCCGAGCTTGCGGCGCAGCTGACGGATCACCACGTCGACCACGTTCGAGGCGGGGTCGCTCATCTCGTCCCAGCAGCGGTCGATCAGCTCGCTCCGCGTGACCGCCTCCCCGGCGCGCAGCATCAGCGCCTCGAGCACGGCGAACTCCTTGGCGGTGAAGGTGAGCAGCACACCCGCGCGCCGGACCCGGTGTGTCGGGACGTCGAGGGTCAGGTCTCCGACGGTGAGTTCGGGCAGCCGCGGGGGCTGGTCGCGCCGGCACAGCGCGCGCACCCGGGCGACCAGCTCGGCCATGGCGAACGGTTTGACCAGATAGTCGTCGGCGCCGTGCTCGAAGCCCGAGACCCGGT
>NZ_JAUQWH010000265.1 GCF_030757795.1 Actinoplanes oryzae | reverse complement strand
TCATGAGGGCGGCCGCCGTGTCGAGCGGGATGTCGGTGCGTACGGCTCCCCGGCCGCGCGCGTTCTCGAGCAGATCCCGCGCCTGCTGCCGGAGCGACTTGTACCGGTCCCGGAAGAAATCACTCGAGTGCTCGTTGTTCACCTCGAGGGCGCGGGCCACCATGCTGTGCCGCAGAGCCATGAGCCCCGGAGCCTGCTGCGCGTAGCTCGCGGCCAGGGCGGCGAATCCCGGCCCCTGGTCCTGACCGCTCTCGTGCGCCTCGGCCAGCGCCTGGCGGTCCTTCTCACGCAGCACCTCGAGGAACAACTCCTCGCGGGTCTCGAAGTAGCGGCGCAACGCGGCATGGCTCACGCCGATGGCTTCCCCGATCGCGCGCAGCGACGTGTTCTCGAACCCGAGGTCGGCGAAGACCTCGACCGCCCGGTCGAGGATCTGCTGGCGGCGGAGAACCCCCTTCTGATAGCGCCCCCGCGAGCCCGTACCCGAAATCGACGACGTCATCTCGCGTGCCTTCCTGTCCCTGAGAAGTCTGGTGAAGTCAAAAGACCCACTTGGAACCTTAAGGTCTTGAACGCCTCGCGAGTCAGGCACGTCGACGGTGGCGTACAAGGTCACTGTCTGCCCTCGGCGCAGCCACGGATCGAGTCCCGGGCGCCTCGTACAGTGCCCGCCCGGCATTCCTCGCGTCCCCTCGGCGCTGTCCCCAAGGATCGGGCGGGTCTCCCACGAGAAAGGGGCGTGCCGTCGGTGCGCGATGACTCCCGGGAATCAGCTCATGGCGGCAGTGGGCAGGCCGAGTTCGTCCCAGAGGCGGGCACTCAGCTCGGGGGCGACGCTGATGCCACCGTCGTTGACCGTGCTGATCGCCCGGCGCACCTCCGCGGCTTCGGTGTAGCGGCTGATGACACCGCGTGCGCCGGCCCGGATCGCCGCCAGCGGCGTCGGCGGCTCCGGCCACGGCACGACGACGACGGGATCACCGATCGTCGCCAGCTTGCCGATCAGTTCGGCCGCCGCCTGGTGCGGCCCGACGGTCGGCAGGTCGACGACGATGACGCGGCAGGCGTCGTCCAGCTCGGACTGGAACAGCTCTTCGCTGGTCCGTATCGACGTCGTGATCAACAGGCCCGGACACTCGCGTACGAGTTGCTCCAAGCCGGCCCGCGCGATCGGCTGGGCGCAGATGATCGCCACATTTCCCCCGCTGAGACTCATCAACCCTCCCTGCCCGGGTACGACGAGCGGTTCTCGCGTCGTGTTCAAGCGCCACCGAATGACGTGGGCGCGACCCGATTGCGGTGCTTCTTGGCCTCGTACAGCTGGATGTCGGCGGCCTCGAGCAGCTTCTCGGCGAGCCCGCCGTCGGCCGGGACCAGCGCGGCGCAGCCGATGCTCACGGTCACTCGCCCGAGCGGACTCGCCGGATGCTCCAGCGCGAGCTCCTCGACCGCGGTCCGGGCCCGTTCGGCGGCGACGACGGCCTCGCTCAGGGTGGTCGAACGCATGAGGATCGCGAATTCCTCGCCACCGTAGCGCGCGATCAGGTCGGTGGACCGCAGGGCGTCGTGCACGGCCTTCGCCACCTGGCGCAGGCAGCGGTCGCCGGCCTGATGCCCCTGGGTGTCGTTGTACTTCTTGAAGTGGTCGACGTCGATCATGGCGACCGCCAGGGTGGAACCGTCCCGGCCGGCCTGATGCCACTCGTACGCCAGGCGCTCGTCCAGTCCGCGCCGGTTCACCACGCCGGTCAGCGGGTCGGTGACGTTCATGAACTCGAGTCGCGCATTGGCCGCGGCCAGCTCGGCGGTGCGCTCGGCGACCTTGCGTTCCTGCGAGGCGTACAGCTGCGCGTTCTCCAGCGACACGGCCAGCTGGCCGGCGATCAGGTCGACCGCGTCGAGCCGCCCGGTGGAGAACGCGTCGCGGCTGAGCGTGTTCTCCAGCAGCAGCAGCGCGCGGACCCCGCCGTGCGCGACGATGGGCTTGACGAGCAGGGCGCAGACCTCCCGCGCGGCGACGTAGGGGTCGCGCAGGAACCGCCCGTCGCGCTTCGCGTCGGCCACGACCAGCTGGTCGCCCGTACGCTCGACGAAGCGCAGCACCGAGACCGGCACGCGCGACGCGGCCCGGGGGTCGGTGAGGCCGAGGTCGCCGCCGGCGGTGGAGACCGTCCACCGGCCGTCGTCGTCGCGCATGACCAGGGTGGCCGCGGTCGCGCCGGTCAGCGAGCCCAGCACCTCGGTGAGCCGGGCGCGCAGGTTGTCCAGGTTGGTCTCGGAGCTGAGCGTCCGGGCCGCGGTCAGTACGGCCATGAGATCGATCTGCTCGTGTGTCGACCCCTCGGACCGCTCCGGCGGCGCTTCCGGAATGGCGAAGGCGCGCCGGAGCTCGGCCGCCTTGGCGTGCGCGCCCCAGCCGGCGTAGCCACCGGCGGCCCGTACGATCAGCGCCCGGCCGGACTCGGGATGTCCGGCGGCGAGGTGGAGCCGGCCCGCGCGCTCGGCGATGAACGCCTGGTGCCAGGGGCGGTCGACGTCACGGACGGCGACCAGAGCCTCCTCGTACAAGGTCAGCGCCGCAGCCCGGTGGCCGTGCGCCGCCTGGTGTTCCGCCTCGACGAGCAGCAGCAGATGCCGGAACGCCTCCGGGTTGTCGTCGGCCCGCCGGCGCAACCAGTCACGCTCGGCCGCGTACTCCTGCTGGGTCTCCGGCCGGGGCGAGCGCGCGAGTGACACAGCACGCAGCAAGTGGGCCATCGCGTTGATGTAGAAGCCGCGTACCGCTTGCCGGGCCGGGACGATCGCGGCGCTGTGACGCTCCAGCGCCTCGCCGTCGTCGAAGAGCAGGGCGGCATGCGCGTGCAAGGTGTGGAAGAACATCTGGGCGTGCAGCGATTCGCCCGGCGGTTCCTGGCCGGCGGGTGCGTCCTCCTGGGTGAGACGGTCCAGCCACGGCAGAAACGGCTCGTACGCCGTGAGCGCCTGCCCGTTGGCCGTCCGCCGGGCCATCGACACCGCCGCCCGGGCCTCATGGGCCACAGCGCCGAGCCCCTCGCGCCCGTCGATCAGGGCCGGAAGGGTCGTCTGGAAGGCCCGGGTCGCCGGGGCCAGGACGCCCGCGGCCAGCAACACCTCCTGCGCGCTGCGCATGGTCGCCACCACATCGCCCAGCGGCTCGAACCAGGGCTGCCCGAACGCCGCCAGCATCCATCGTGCGTTCGCGGCCGCGACCGGCCAGCCGTGCGCGCGGGCGGCGGCCTCCGAACGACGACCGAGCTGGTACGCACCGCGGTAGTCGTCCGCGACCGCGATCAGCAGGGGCGCTCCACCGCCGAGGCCGGTGATCAGCCACGGCTGGGGGCCGTAGCGGAGCCAGAGGTGGTGGCTCTCGAGCACCAGCCACGTGTTCAGCCGCCGATCCACGTAGTACGCCGGCGGCAGCATGCGGTCCAGCAGCTTCGCCGCGGCGGTGACCCGGGGATCGTCCACGCCCGGCCCGTCCGGGTCCGGTACCTCCTCCGCGCCCCAGGCGGCCAGTGCGGCGATGGCCGGCCCCGGGTCGGTGTCGAGGTCGACGCTCCGGGTCACCTGGAGCTGCCCGAGCACCGCCAGGCCGAGGTCGAGGGCCGCGCGCATGCGTTGCCGGCCGGCGAGGACCAGGATCTGCACGCACGTCGCGTCGGCCAGCTCGACGGGGTCGGCGCTGTGCGCGGACAGTTCCTGGTAGAGCCGGTCGGCTTCGGCCAGGTCGCCGAGGTGATAGAGGATCGCGTGCAGCTCGGCGGCGACGGCGCGGTGCACCGTGCTTCCCGGCTCATCCACCAGCGCGAGCGCGGCGGAGAGGAACCGTCGTGCGGTCGGGCTGTCGGTCATGCGGACGGCGGCGGCCGCGGCGCGCAACAGCTTGATCACCGAGTCGCGCTCGGCCGGGTCCGACACCAGGGCCACGACGGGCAGGTACTGCTGGGCCGCCTCCGCGTCGAGCCCGCGGCCGGCGAGGGTGCGGGCCAGACGCAGGTGCAGTGCCCGCAAGTCATCGCCGGACACGAGACGGTGGGCGGCCTGCTGAACCCGGTCGTGCGGGAAGCGGACCACCCCGGCCTCCTGGTCCAGCACGAGCAGGCCGTCCTCCAGCGCGGGGCGCAGTGCCTCGGCCAGCTCGGTGACCGATTGCCCGGTGGCGGCGCGCAGCAGACTCATCGCCACCTCGCCGCCCAGAGCGGCCAGCGTCGTGAGAACGGCGGGGGAGCCCGGAGGCAGGGTGCCGATCCGGTCGAGCAGCACGTCAAGTACGTCGTCCCGTCGCACGTACCGGCGGACGGCGTCGTCGTCCCAGTGCCAGCCCTCGTCGGTGAGGGTGAGCAGTCCGGCTCGGCGCAGCGCGTTGACGAGCTCGGCCGTGTCGAAAGGGTTGCCGTCGGTCAGGGGAAGGATCGCCGTCGCCAGCCGGCGCGACCGGTCGGCGTCGAGCCGCATCATCTCGGCGAGGAAGACCGACAGGTCGCCGGCCGGCAGGTTCTCCAGCGCGATGTGGTCCGGGGGCTGGTCGAGACGTTGCCAGCGGGCCAGCGTGAGCGACAGCGGATGGGCCTCGTCGACCTCGCCGTCCCGGTAGGACCCCAGGACGAGGACCCGGGTCAGCTCGCTGTCGGCGAGCATCGCGTCGAGCAGCGCGATCGAGAACGAGTCCGCCCACTGCAAGTCGTCGATGGCGAGGACGAGCGGCGCCCGCTCGGAGATCGCGCGCAGCAGGGCGACGCACCCGCTCACCAGCCGGGCGTTGCCGGTGCTGTCCAGCACCCCGGCGGGATCGGGCGGCGCCCCGGTGAGCAGGGCGAGCTCCGGCAGCAGGGCGGACACCGCGCCGGCGGTGATGGTCAGTTCCGAGGAAAGCTCGCAGCGCAAGGAGTCCAGCTGCTCGTCGGGTTCGCAGAGCAACAATCCGGCGAGCGCACGCAGCGCCTGGGTCATCGCGCCGAACCGCTCGCCCCGCTGGTACTGATCGAACTTGCCGGCGACGAACCAGCCGCCGGCCTGGGCCGCGGCGGTACGGAGCACGCCGATCAGGGCTGTCTTCCCGACCCCGGGGGCGCCGCGGACGAGCACGGCCCGGGCCGGTCCCGTCAGCGTGCTGCCGAAGGCCGTCCGCAGCCGGGAGACCTCGGCGTCCCGCCCCACCAGGCGCGACGGCGGCGAGATTCGTTCGGCGAAGTCACGCTCCCCGAGATGCACCGGCGGGCCGTCCGCGGCGGCCTGCTCGGCGATGGCCGCCAAGTCGTGAGCCAGTCCGGCGGCGCTCTGGTACCGGCGATCCGGTTCCTTCTCCAGCAGCCGCAGGATTGCGTCGGAGAGGTCGGGGCGTAGTGCCGGGTTGCGCTCCGCGGGCCGGTCCGGCACCTGCGTCAACTGAGCGCGTACGAGGGTCAGCGGATCCTCGAAAGCGAACGGTGGCGCACCGGTGGCCAAGGCGTACAGCACCGCACCGAGCGCGTAGAGGTCGGCGCGGTGGTCGGTCGGCCACCCGGTGCGCCCGGTCTGCTCCGGGGCGACATAGCGCAGGTCGCCGGCGATCCGGTCGTGATGCAGGAACCCCGGCCGGTCGCCTGCGAACGTGGTGGCCAGGTCGAAGTCGGTGATCATGACGCCCGGCTCCGGCTCCAGCAGGAGGATCGTGCTCGGCGACAGGCTTCTGTGCACGACGCCCCGGGTGTGCACGGCGGCGAGCACGCGAGCGATCGCGGTGGCGACGCGCAGCAGCGTCGTCTGATCCAGCGGGCGATCCTGCCAGAGCTCGGTCAGGGGCGTCACATCGTGGTGTTCGAGCATCAGCACCGTGCCGTCGAACGCCTCGGCCAGCCGGGGAACGCCGGGTACGCCGTCCAGCTGGCTCAGGATCGCCGCCTCGTGCGCGAGGCGCTCGGAACCCGGATGGTCCGGCCAGTCCTTGCCGACCGCGAGCCGGCCGTCCTTGGTGCGGGCCGGCACGAGTCGCTTGGCGCCCGCCCGCGGGGGCGCCACGAGCGCGGTCGCCAGCGGATCGGGCCCCGTGCCGCCGCTGGACGAAGTCACCATGTCGTCCCATTCGGCCCGGAGCCGCAACAATTGAGCCGCTGCGCTACCGGAATGCGGATACGCGCGATCTCGGCTCCGCGCGCTTGCCGCTGCCGGCGCTGAGTTCGCTCGCGTGCCGGACGGTTCGAGGCGAATCTGAGGGACAGAACGATCGGTCTTGACGGCACCGATCGGACTGGCTACCGTAGTGGGCGACAGAACGTTCGTTCCACTCGGGCGGAGAAGCTCATGGCCACCAAGATTACGATCATCATCGGCAACCCCACCGACGCCGACGCGTTCGAGAAGGTCTACGCGGAGGTGCGTGCCGCCGCCGAGACGTTCCCGAAGCTGCAGCGGCTCGAGTCGGCCAAGGTGTGGCCGAAGGAGGACGGCACCGCCACTCCCGCGTACCGCACGCTCGACCTCTACTTCGCCAGCTACGAGGACGCCTCCGCCGCCGTCGCCACGCCGGTCGCCGGCGCTGTCTTCGGTGGTCTGCAGGGCGCTCAGGTGGAGATCACCGGGCTCTTCTCGGACATCGAGTAGTCCCTTCGGCCCGGGTGCGTCCGAAGGCTGCCCCGTGAAGTGAAGCAGTGCATGACGACCGGCTCGGTCACCGTCGCAGGTGGCCGAGCCGGACTCGTGCGTGGTTTCGCCGGTGAGCCGTTCCCGCGGCGCATGAGTCCTTTCTCACGCACCGAGGTAGAACGTTCGGTATTGACAGTCCGGCGCGTGATGGGGAGGGTTAAGACGGAAAGAACGTTCTTGCCCAGCGACCCTGGCCGACGACCTCATGGTCCGGCGACCGCCCCTCTCTTCGTTGCGGCTCGGTCGAGCCGCGAAAGGAATCTGACATGAGCAGCAGTACGTACGACGTGGTCGTGATCGGTGCGGGTCCGGTCGGGGAGAACGTGGCCGATCGGGTGGTGCAGGGTGGTTTGACGGTGGCGATCGTGGAGCGGGAGCTGGTGGGTGGTGAGTGCTCGTACTGGGCGTGCATGCCGACCAAGGCGCTGTTGCGCAGCTCGGCCGCGTTGCGGGCGGCTCGTCAGGTGGCCGGCTCCCGGGAGGCGGTGACCGGGAACCTGGACGCCGCGGCCGTGTTGGCCCGTCGTGATTCGTTCGCCTCGCACTGGAAGGACGACGGGCAGGTCTCGTGGCTCGAGTCGGCCGGGATCGCGTTGGTCCGGGGGCAGGGCCGCATCAGTGGCGAGCGGGTTGTCGAGGTCGTCGGCGCCGACGGTGCCGTCACGACGCTGACCGCCCGGCACGCCGTGGTGGTCGCCACCGGCAGCAGCGCACTGGTGCCGGACATCGAGGGCCTGCGGGACGCGAAGCCGTGGACCAGCCGCGAGGCGGCAGCCGCGAGCAAGGTGCCCGGCCGGCTCGCGATCATCGGTGGTGGCGTGGTGGCTTCGGAGATGGCGACCGCCTACACCAGCCTCGGTGCCCAGGTCACCATGCTCGCCCGGGACGGTGTCCTGCACCTGGCTGAGCCCTTCGCCGGTGAGCGGGTGACGCAGGCGTTGCGTGAGTCGGGGGTGGATGTGCGCGTCGGTGCCGAGGCTGCTTCGGTGTCGCGTGATGAGGCCGGCACGGTGCACATCACGCTGGCCGACGGCGAGCTGGTCCAGGCCGACGAGCTGCTGGTGGCGATCGGCCGGACGCCGAACACCCAGGACATCGGCCTGGCTGGGCTCGGTCTCAAGCCGGGTTCGTGGCTGACGGTGGAT
>NZ_JAUQWH010000264.1 GCF_030757795.1 Actinoplanes oryzae | reverse complement strand
GCCACCGTGCGCAGCTGCACCTCGACCGGCACCGCCACGACGCGGTCGGAGAGGAAGACCGGGATCTCGACGATCAGGTGCAGGCTGCGGTAGCCGTTGGGCTTCGGCTCGGCGATGTAGTCCTTGGTGACCACCAGGTTGATGTCCGGCTGGCGGGTCAGCATGTCGGCGACCGTGTAGACGTCGGAGACGAAGCTGCACACGATGCGGATGCCGGCGATGTCGCGGATCCGGGCCCGGACGTCGTCGTAGGTCAGCGGGCAGCCGATGCGCTGCGCCTTGGCCGCGATGCTGGACGCCGTCTTGAGCCGCGGGCTGACGTGCTCGATGGGGTTGCCGCGGCCCTTGTGGGCGAGTTCCTCCGCCAGGATCGTGATCTTCGTCTGGATCTCCGCGAGCCCGAACTTGTAGACCATCATGACCCGAGCGGACTACATCGACCACCAGCGCCCGGCTGCCGGGCCCGGCAGCGGGCGTTTCACGACGTGCCATGGCATGTACGGTAACGGCTGTGACGCAGGCACAGCGGCGGGTAGGGCTGGTGCTCGCCCGCGCCACGCGGGTCCTGGGCGAGGAGCCCTACTACCACGAGTTCCTCGAGGGGCTGGAGCGCGTGCTCACCCCGGCCGGGGTGTCGGTGCTGGTCAAGGTGGTCACCGACCGAGCGGCCGAGAGCGACACGTACGAGCGGTGGGCCGGCCTGCGCCGCGTCGACGGCGTGGTCCTGGTCGACCTCGCGCCGGACGACGACCGGGTGGCCCTGGTGCATCGGCTGGGCCTGCCCGCGGTGGTGCTCGGCGCCCCCTCGACCGCCTCGGGGCTGCCGACGGTGTGGACCGACGACGAGGGCTCCGCCCGGGAGGCCGTCCGCTTCCTTTCCGATCGCGGGCACGAGGTCGTCGGGCACGTCAGCGGTCCCGGGCGGTTCGCGCACACCCAGCTGCGCCGCGCCGGTGCGGACGCGGAGGCCGCCGAGCGCGGCGTGCGCCTGGTGCGGGCCGAGGGCGACTATTCGTACGAGTCGGGGCGCGCCGCCGTCGCGAGCCTGCTCCCCGCGCGGCCCACCGCCCTGGTGTGTGACAACGACGTCATGGCGCTGGCGGCCCTGGACCTGCTCCGGGAGCACGACCTCAAGGTCCCGGCCGACGTGTCCGTGGTCGCCTGGGACGACTCGGCCCAGTGCCAGCTGGCCGCGCCGGCCCTGTCCGCGATGAGCCACGACATCGGCCGGATCGGCGAACTCGCCGCGAAAGCCCTGCTCGACGCGCTGGCCGGAGCCGGTCCCGCCGTCTACGAGGCGCCCGCCGCGCACCTGGTCGCCCGGGAGACGACCCGGTGACGCGCACGTCTCCGACTACATAAATTAATAATCTAACGTTGACACGGCGGTAACCCGAGCCCCATGCTGGGCGCGCATCCCATCGACGAATACCAACGGGTGGACGCCATGATCAGAAGAAGACAGCTGCTCGGGGCCGGTCTCGCGCTCGCCGTCGTCACCGTCACGCCCGGCTGCACGGGCGGCGCGAGCGACGAGCCCGACGGCGGCGACGACGACTTCGGCGGCGAGGTGACGGGTTCGATCACCGTGCTCACCAACCGGACCGACCTGACCGAGACCGCCCTCCCCGCGTACGCGAAGGCGTTCGAGGCCGGGCACCCCGGCACCAAGGTCGGGTTCGAGGCCGTCACCAACTACGAGGGCGACGTCACGACCCAGCTCAGCTCCGGCGACTACGGCGACGTGCTGCTGATCCCGAACACGGTCGCCGTCGACCAGTTGCCGCAGTTCTTCGCGCCGCTCGGCGACCTGGCGGACCTCAAGGCGAAATACCGGTTCACGGACGAGAAGGCGTACGACGGAAAGGTCTACGGCCTCTCGCTCGGCGGCGTCGCCAACGGGCTCGTCGTCAACAAGCGGATCTGGGCGCAGGCCGGCGTCACCGCTCCCCCGAGGACGCCCGAGGAATTCCCGGCCGGCCTCCGGGCGGTCAAGGACAGGACCCAGGCAGTGCCGTTCTACACCAACTACAAGGACGGCTGGCCGCTCAGCTTCTTCAACAGCCAGCGGGCCATCGTGGCGGATCCCGCGATCAACGAGAAGTTTCCCGCCGATCCGGCGCCGTGGCAGCCCGGCAAGGTGCTGTACATCGCCGACGGCCTGCTCTTCGACATCGTGCACGCCGGGCTCAGCGAGAAGGATCCGCTCACGACCAACTGGGAGGGGTCCAAGCCGATGATCGCCACCGGCAAGGTCGCCACCATGCTGCTCGGTTCGTGGGCCGTGCCGCAGATGCGCGACGCCGCGAAGGCCGCCGGGGCGGATCCCGAGGACATCGTGTTCTGGCCGTTCCCCCATCAGGCCGGCGGGAAGTTCCACTCCCGCATCGAGGGCGACTACAAGGCCGGGATCAGCCGCAATTCCGCCAACAAGCCGGCGGCCAAGGCGTGGCTCGACTGGTTCGTCACCGAGTCCGGATTCGCGAACGACCAGCAGTCCGTTCCGCCCACCGTCACAGGGGAACTGCCGGCCGTCCTCCGGCAGTTCCAGGAAACCGGGGTAGAGCTCGTCGAGCTGCCCGCGGCCACCACGAACGCGGGCAAGGAGGACGAGATCATCAAGGAGTCCGAGATCGATCTCGCCGGGAACATCTATCGGCAGAAGCTCGTCGACATCGCCCGCGGCGCCGCGAAAGGGACCAAGGAGTCCTACTTCGCCGACTTGAACAAGCGCTGGGGCGCCGCGCAGTCGCGGGTCATGTGATGTCCCTGCGCTCCCTCCGTCCCTGGTTCTACCTGGCGCCGGCGCTCGCTCTGCTGATCACGTTCACCTATGTGCCCGTCGGCAACATGGTCTGGTACAGCTTCCACAAGTGGGACGGCCTCGACCCCACCATGGACCCGGCGGGATGGGACAACTACGTCCGCGTCTTCACCGACGAGCGGTACTGGCGGGTCTTCCTGGTCAGCCTCTACTACTTCGTGGCGTCCTTCGCCCAGATCGCGATCGCGCTCTATTTCGCCGTCGTGCTGTCCTTCAGCACCCGCTTCCGCGCCCTGTTCAAGGGCATTCTGTTCTTCCCGTACCTGCTGAACGGCGTCGCCGTCGGATTCGTCTTCCTCTACCTCTTCCAGCCCGGCGGCACGCTCGACAGCGTCCTGCGACTCCTCGGCCTGGGCGACCACAGCACCCTGTGGCTCGGCGATCCCGGCGTCGCGAACTTCTCGCTCGCCGGCACGTCGGTGTGGCGCTTCACGGGGCTGAGCTTCGTGCTCTTCCTCGGCGCCATCCAGTCCATTCCGGCCGAGATCTACGAGGCCGCGGACCTCGACGGCGCGAACCGGTGGCATCAGTTCCGCTGGATCATCGCGCCGGGCATCCGCCGCATCATCAGCCTGTCGTTCATTCTCGCGATCTCGGGCAGCCTGGCCGTCTTCGAGATCCCGTTCCTGATGACCGGCGGCGCCAACGGCACGCGCACCTTTGTCATCCAGGCGTACGAGACGGCCTTCCAGTTCCGGCAGATCGGCCTCGCCTCCGCGATGGCCGTCGTGCTGCTGGCCGTCGTGCTGCTGCTCACCTGGATCCAGCGCCGGGTGCTGCCCGACGACGAGGTGACGCTGACGTGATCCGGGCCGGCAAATACGCCTCGCTCGTGCTCGCCTCGCTGATCGTGCTCGTGCCGCTGGTCGTGGTGTTGTTCGCGGCCTTCAAGACGCACGCCGAATACGGCACGACCGGCCCGCTGACGCCGCCGCGCGACTGGCTGAACTTCGACAACTTCGTGACCGCGTGGAACGCCGGGCACATGCTCCGGGGCTTCTGGAACACGACGGTCATCCTCGTCGTCTCGCTGACCGGCACCGTGCTGGTCGGCACGCTGGCCGCGTACGCGATCAGCCGCTTCTCCTTCGCCCTGAAACGCCTCGTCCTCGGCCTCTTCCTGGTGGCGGCGCTGGTGCCCGGGGTGACCACCCAGGTCGCGACCTATCAGATCGTCAAGTCGATGGGCCTGGTGAACACCCCGTGGTCGGCGATCGTGCTGTTCCTCGGCACCGACATCGTCTCGATCTACATCTTCATCCAGTTCATGGACTCGATCCCGCGCAGCCTCGACCAGGCCGCCCTCATCGACGGCGCGAACCGCTTCACCGTCTACCGGCGCATCATCCTGCCGCTGATGCGTCCCGCGATCGCCACCGTGGTCATCATCAAGGGCATCGCGATCTACAACGAGTTCTACATCCCGTTCCTCTATCTGCGCTCGCCGGACCTGAACGTCATCTCCACGGCGCTGTTCCGGTTCAAGGGCCCCTACGGCGCGCAGTGGGAGACGATCGCGGCCTGCACGATGATCGTCATCCTGCCCACCGTGGTGATCTTCCTGCTGCTGCAGCGGTTCATCTACAACGGCATCACCGCCGGTGCCACGAAATGAGGTACTCCGTGATCGACCTTTCCGGCGCCTGGACGCTGACCTCCGGCTCTGAGAAGCTGCCCGCGACCGTGCCCGGTTGTGTCCACACCGATCTCCTGGACGCCGGCCGGCTCGTGGACCCCTTCCTCGGCGAGAACGAGAAGGCCGTCGCCTGGGTGGGCCGCCGCGACTGGACCTACGAACGGGAGATCGCCTGGGAAGGGCCGCGACCCGAGCGGATCGAACTCGTCTTCGAGGGGCTCGACACCGTCGCGGACATCTCGCTCGGCGACGTGCGACTCGGGTCCACGCGGAACATGCACCGCAGCTATCGCTTCGACGTGACCTCCCTGATCACCGAGGAACCGCAGCTGCTGACGGTGCGTTTCACGTCGGCCTACACCGAGGCGGAGCGGGTGCGGGCGGAGCTCGGGGACCGGCCCAACGCGTACCCCGAGCCGTTCAACTTCATCCGGAAGATGGCGTGCAGCTTCGGCTGGGACTGGGGGCCCACGCTCGTGACCGCCGGCATCTGGCGGCCGGTGCGGCTCGAGGGCTGGAACACGGCGCGCCTGCGGAGTGTGCGGGCGCTCACGACGTACCGGGACGGGGTGGGTCTGGTCGATGTGGACGTCGAGCTGGACCGGACCGACGAGCGTGAGCTGCGGGTCCAGGTCCTGCTGGACGGGCGCGAGATCGGCGCCGAGGTGCCGGGGATCGAGCCGTGGCACCCGCGGGCGCCGAGGCTCTACGACATCGCTGTCGTGCTGCTCGACGGGGACACCGAGCTGGACCGCTGGGAGCGCCGCGCCGGCTTCCGGAGCGTCGGGATCGACACGTCGGACGGCGCCTTCCTCTTCCGCGTCAACGGCGAGCCGGTGCTGGTCAAGGGCGTGAACTGGATCCCGGACGACATCTTCCCGTCCCGGATGACGCGGGCGCGATATGCCGAACGGCTCGGGGCGGCGGCAGCGGCGGGCGTCAATCTCATCCGCGTGTGGGGCGGCGGGATCTACGAGAGCCGCGACTTCTACGAGGTGTGCGACGAGCTCGGGCTGATGGTGTGGCAGGACTTCCTCTTCGCGTGCGCCTGCTATCCGGAGGAGGAGCCGATCCGCTCGGAGGTGATCGCGGAGGCGCGGGAGAACGTCGTGCGCCTGTCGTCCCACCCGAGCCTGGTCGCGTGGAACGGGAACAACGAGAATCTGTGGCTCTATCGCGCGAGCGGCTGGGACGAGCAGCCCGGCGGATCCCTCAGCTGGGGTGAGGACTACTACCTGTCCCTGCTGCCGGCGATCGTGGCCGAACTCGACCCGTCGCGCCCCTACATGGCCGGCAGCCCGTGGTCGGGGTCCTGGGAGCACGAGCCCAATTCGCCGGAGCACGGGACCTTCCATTCCTGGGAGGTCTGGAACCGCCAGGACTATCGGCATTATCGCGATTCCACGCCGCGGTTCGTGGCGGAATTCGGCTGGCAGGCGCCGCCCGCGTGGCGCACGCTGCGGGATGCGGTCGCCGACGAGCCGCTGCTGCCCGACTCCCCCGGCGTGCTGCACCACCAGAAGGCCGAGGACGGCAACGGCAAGCTGGCCCGGGGGCTGGCCGCGCACTTCCCGGCGCCGCGCAGCACCGAGGCGTGGCACTACCTGACCCAGCTCAACCAGGTACGCGCGGTGCGCACCGGCATCGAGCACTGGCGCTCGCACTGGCCGCACACCGCCGGGACCGTCCTGTGGCAGCTCAACGACCTGTGGCCGGTGACCTCCTGGGCCGCGATCGACGGCGCCGGCCGCCGCAAGCCGCTGTACTTCGCCCTCCGCGACCTGTATCAACCGCGGCTCCTGTCGGTCCAGCCCCGCGACGGCGGCCTGGTCGTCGCCGTGATGAACGACTCGCCGGAGGCGTGGACGACCCCGGAGATCTCCGTCCCGCCGCGGTCGGTGGGATTCCTCCCGGTGGACGCAGCGGACGTCGTCGCGGTGGAGCTGGACGGCCTGCGCGCGCTCTGGTTCGCCGACGACTACTCGCTGGACGATCCCCAGCTGACAGTGACGGCCGACGTCGTCCCCGGCGGCCTCGACGTGCACGTGCACGCCGCCGGGCTGGCCCGCGACATCCTGCTGCAACCCGATCGCATCCACCCCGCCGCCACGGTGGACCAGGGCTTCGTCACCCTGCTGCCCGGCGAGAGCACCACCCTGTGTGTACGAGCACCGGTCCCCCTTGACGCCGGTGTCGTCAAAGCGCCGTGGGTCCTCACCGATCTCGCATCGGTCCTGCGGTCCTGAGAAAGGACGTTCCCCGTGAGAATCCCCCGTCCCGTCTGGGCCGTCGGCGCCGCGTTGGCGCTGCTCGGCGCGGGCACCCTGCACTACGCTTCGGACGCCTCGGCGTTCGAGGCCACGCCGAGGTCGGCCGTGCTCGCCTACCTGCGGTCGATCACCGGCACGTCGATCGTCTCCGGCCAGCACAACAAGGAGCCCGCGAGCTCCCCCGGCCAGTACACCCAGCAGGTCCACGACGTCACCGGCCAGTGGCCCGGCCTGTGGGGCGGCGACCTGATGTTCCGCGCCGACGACGTCGCCAACCGGCAGCGCGTCGTCGACCAGGCGAAGACCGAGTGGGCCAACGGGTCACTGGTCGCCCTCACCTGGCACGCCTGCTCCCCCACGGTCGGGCGCACCTGCGAGTTCGAGGGCGGCGTGAAGACCCGCATCACGGACAGCCAGTTCCAGCAGATCGTCACCGGCGGCACCGCGCTCAACCAGACCTGGCGCAGCCGGATGGCCGAGGTGGTCCCGTACCTGAAGCAGCTGAAGGACGCCGGGGTGCCGGTGCTGTGGCGGCCCTTCCACGAGATGAACGAGACGTGGAACTGGTGGGGCGGCCGCCCGGGCGCCAACGGCGGGGCCAAGATCTTCCAGCAGATGAAGGACTACTTCGACAGCCAGGGCCTGGACAACCTGATCTGGGTCTGGAACGTCCAGGACAACCCGGCCGGCGGCTGGTCCTCCTACTACCCGGGCAGCGGCTACGCCGACGTGGTCTCGCTGGACGCCTGGTACAAGAGCTACCCGTCGGCCGCCGACTACCAGCAGATCCAGTCGATCGCGGCCGGCAAGCCGATCGCGATCGCCGAGCTGGGCAAGGCACCGAACGACAGCCTGTTGACCAGCCAGCCCCGGTGGGCGTACTTCATGATCTGGTCCGAGCAGCTCCGGAGCACCAACACCAACGCCGAGATCCAGGCGGCCTACTTCCACCCCCGCGTCCTCAACCAGGGCGAGGTCACCCTTCGACAGTGACGCGTACGGTCTCCAGCTTCTTGTCCGCGGGGTCGGGCAGCACCATGCCCGCCGCCAGGCCGCTGCGCAGGTAGTCGAGGATGTCCGCG
>NZ_JAUQWH010000263.1 GCF_030757795.1 Actinoplanes oryzae | reverse complement strand
GTCGAAGCCCGCCTCCGACCAGCCCTGCAGCGCCCCGGCGAGCTGCCCGTCGACGTTCTCGACGTAGTCCCGCCCGTCCCCGTTGCGATAGGCGGCCGCGAGCCACGGCGCCCGTGCCGTGCGCCACGTGCCGTCCGAGGTCACCACGTCCCGGCCGCCGTCGGCGTGGTCGACCACCAGGCGCGCCACGAGCCCTGGCTCCCCGGCCGGGCGGCCCTGCCCGGGGCCGTACCAGTGATAAAGAACGCCCAGCGCCTGCGTCCCGCCCGCGCGCACATCCCCGGTGACGTCGGTGACCTGGTAATAGCCCTCACCCGGATAGGCGAACGCCGGACCGCGATCGACCAGCTTCCCATTCAGGTACGCCCGATACTGCTGCGACGCGGAAAGATAAAGCCGAGCCCGTACGACGCCGGCCCCGACCGAGAACTCCTTGCGCGCGAGCGTGTAATCGTCCTTCTCCGCGTTCGTACGCCGAATCCAGCCGGCCTGCCAATCACCCGCCGCCAGCCCGGTGTCGAACGAAGCGCCGGCCCAGGGCGATTTCCGCCCGCCCCGGTCCCACGTCCGCACCTCCCAGCGAAACGACCTCCCGCCGGCGAGCGCGGGGCCCCCATAGGGCTCGAAAGCCGTGTCCGCCGACCGCACTGTGCCGCTGTCCCAGACCAACGCCCGCCCATCAAAAACCCTGATCTGGTACGCCGTCTGCCGCTCACCCCGATCAAGGTCCCGCGGCACCCACCCGAAAAGCGGCGTGCCCTCCACGCCGAGCGGATTCGTCCGGTCCCCGACGGTGAGGCTGCCCGGAGCGAGCGGCGCCCGATTGCCGCCCGAAGCATGAGCAGGCGCCGGCACAGCAAGAAGCAAGGCAACAACCACACCAACGCTCCGGAAACGAGCACCCATCAGCCCCACCCCAGCGACGCATTGAAATGTTTCACTGTTATTACGCCCGACCCTAGGTGGCGTACGTCACACGAGTCAAGCGTCCGCGGAGGCGATCGAGCGGGGCGGCGCTGACGGGGATATCGCCCCTATTCGGAGTTTCCGAGCAGGCGAACGGCGGTCGGCATGGCGCGCGGCAGGGGCGGCGGCGGTGACGGTGGTGATCCACCGATCGCGTTCATCCCGCCGCTTGAGGGGCCGTTCGCCCAAGAGCTCAGCGGCAGCGACAAGCTCAGCGAACTGGTCAAGGTCAGCGCACTCGAGCTGGCCCGAGCCCTCTGCCGGGCCGTCCGCACCCGTGCACTGGTGGACGGGGGCGGACCGGCGCCGGACTATTGGTTACTCGTCACGGCCGACGGTTCCTACGGGCGGGTGATGGCCGATCCCGACAGCGACGACCTGACGATTCTGCACGCCATGGAGCCCATCGCGGGCGCGCCGGAGCTGCCCGTCGTGCCGCCGCCCGACTGGGCTCGGCACTGGTGACTCAGGTGCCGACCTCGCTCACCTGGGCGACCGGCTTTCCGGCCTGCCAGACCACGTGCACGATGAAGCTGTGGTTGACCTCGTTGAAGTAGACCGCGAGGTTGTCCGGCGTGTCCTGCACCCGTGCGACCGACCACCCGTCGGCCGGGGTGGCGGTGACGAGCTTGATGACGCCGTCGGAGGCCTGGATCACCGTGCGGCCGCCTTCGACCCGGAAGGAGCGGACGAAGGTGCGGGTGCCGTCACTTTCCGTGGTTACGGTCCAGCCGTCCTCGGTGGTGGTGGTCGGTTCCTCGGTCTTGGTGGGCTCGGGCGGCGGCGCCGAGGTCGGGGGCTTGGTGGTGGCCTTGGTGCGGCTGGGAGTGCGGCTCTTGTGAGGCGACCGTGACGCGGATGCGCTCGCCGGCGGCGGGGATGACGGAGCGGCCGTCGTCGGGTCCGGGGTCGGGGCGAGGTCGCCGGTCTCGCGGAGCTGATCGACGGAGACGAGCGTGCCGTCGTCGGGGGAGGCCGTCCGGAGCACCGGCATCATGGCCACCGCGGCCAGCCCGATGCTGGTCAGCGTGGCGGCGCACCAGCCCAGCAGGGGCACCCAGCTCCGAGATCGCACGGGGTCTTTCTTACCGCAACCCCTATGGTGGTCGCCATGGCGTTGATCCTGCTCGTCGAGGACGATCGCAACATCACGGCCGCGCTGACCCGGGCGCTGTCCGACGCCGGGCATGTCGTGCGCCCGGTCGGGCAGGCGGGCGAGGCGCTCAAGATCTGTACGGAGGACCGGCCCGACCTGGTCATCCTCGATCTTGGGCTGCCCGACATCGACGGGACGGACGCGCTGCGGATGTTGCGCTCCGTGTCGGCGGTGCCCGTGATCGTCGCCACGGCGCGGCGTTCCGAGGCGGACATCATCCAGCTGTTGAGCGACGGCGCCGACGACTATGTGACCAAACCGTTCTCGGCGGGGCACATTCTGGCGCGCATCGCGGCCGTACTCCGGCGCAGTCGCATCGCGGTCGAGACCGCGCCCAGCGTCATCACCGTCGGGACGCTGGAGATCAATCCCCGGCAGCGACGGGCCGCGCTCGGCGGGCAGCCGCTGCAGCTGACGCGGCGCGAGTTCGACGTGCTCACGTATCTTGCCGAACGGGTCGGCCAAGTGGTCAGCCGCCGCGAGCTGCTGACCGAGGTCTGGAACCAGACCCGGATCGGGGAGGAGCAGACGATCGACGTGCACATCAGCTGGCTGCGGCGCAAGCTGGGCGAGACGGCGGCGGCGCCGCGCTTTCTGCACACGGTACGCGGGGTCGGCGTCATGATGGTCGAACCGCGGTGAGGTGGCAGCTCAACCGGCTCGCGCTGGCCATCACGTCGATGGTGGCCCTGGCGTTCCTGGTGCCGTTGATCTACGCGACCGGGAAGATCGCCCACGACCGGGCCATGAGCGACGCCCGGCAACAGGCGGCGGCCATCGTGGCGGCGCTCGCCGTCGACGTCGACCCGCAGCTGCTCAACAACGCGGTCGCCAGCACGGTTGCCGGCGGCGCGGGGCGGCTGGCCGTACATCTGCCGGGAATCGACCCCGTGGGCACAAGCCATGTCGGCGGCACCGAGGTCGACCAGGCCGCGCAGTATCGGCGCGCGGTCGTCGCCGACGCGCCCGGCGGGCTGGCCTATCTGCAGCCCAGCGTGCTGAGTGACGGGCGATCCGCGGTGATCGAGGTGTACGTGCCGGACGACGAGATGCGCCGCGGTGTCTGGGCCGCGTGGCTGGCCCTCGGGGCGCTCGCCGTCGTACTGGTGGCCGGCTCGGTGCTGATGGCGGACCGGCTCGGCAGCAAGATCGTGCGCGCCACGCGGGAACTGGCGGGCTCCAGCAGGCGTCTCGGCGGCGGCGATCTGTCGGTACGCCTCCAGCCGTCCGGTCCCACCGAACTGCAGGACGCGGCGCTCGCCTTCAACTCGATGGCGACCGATCTGCGCCGGCTCCTGGACAACGAGCGGGAGCTGGCGGCCGACCTGTCGCACCGGTTGCGTACTCCGTTGACAGCCCTGCGTCTCGACGCCGACTCCATGCCGCCCGGCCCGATCGCCGAACGCATGCGCCAGGCGTGCGACATGCTCGACGAGGAGCTCGAAGCGATCATCGCGGGGGCGCGCCTCGGCGTGGAGGCCCGGGGCAGCGAGGAGTCCGACCTGGTCGAGGTGCTCGCCGACCGGCTCGCGTTCTGGTCGGCTCTCGCGGAGGATCAGCAGCGGCCGTGGGAGGTCGTGGGCGGTCAGGTGCCGGTTCCCGTACCCGTGCCGCGCAGCGAATTGATTCTGGCCGTCGATTCTCTGCTCGGGAACGTCTTCGCGCACACCCCCGAGGGAGTGGCCTTCCGCGTGACTGTGTCGCCGGCGGGACTGCTCGTGGACGACGCCGGACCGGGCATCGCGGATCCCGAGTCGGCCGTGCAACGCGGCGTCAGCGGGGCGGGATCGACCGGTCTCGGATTGGACATCGTACGAAGGGTGGCCGCTGCCGCCGGCGGGCAGCTGGAAATCGCCCGGGGACCCTTGGGCGGCGCCCGGATCGGCATGGTCCTCACCCCGTCGCCGGAGCCTGTTCCCGTCCCCTCCGTACCGGGCCGCCGGCGCCGGGGCCGCGCGGCTTCATAAGTCTTTCCGGAGCCGTTAAGGATCCTTTATGGTCGGCGCTCCTACCTTTCTCCCGTCACCGCAAGTCCGGTATCTCGGGAGGTTCACACGATGCGCAGGTCGATCGGCTATCCGCTGGCAGCACTCGGAGCGATCGGATCCACGCTCGCCGTCTCCTCCCCAGCCCTCGCCCACGGCTACGTCTCCGGGCCGCCGAGCCGCCAGGCGAACTGCGCCTCCGGAGCCGTCGCCAACTGCGGCCAGATCCAGTTCGAGCCGCAGAGCGTCGAAGGCCCCAAGGGCCTGAAGTCGTGCGACGGTGGCCTGTCCCAGTTCTCCGTACTCTCCGACGAGAGCAAGAACTGGCCGGCCAAGTCGGTCGGCAAGAACGTGACCTTCACCTGGGTCATGACGGCCCGGCACCGCACCTCGAACTGGGAGTACTTCGTCGACGGCAAGAAGGTCGCCACCGTCGACGGCGGCAATGCCCAGCCGGACGCGGTGGTGACGCACAACGTCGACCTGTCGGCCTTCCCGGGGCGGCAGACGGTGCTCGCGGTCTGGAACATCGGCGACACGGCAAACGCGTTCTACAGCTGCGTCGACCTGAACGTCGGCGGCGGCTCCTCCACGGCGCCCGCGCCGGCTCCTTCGCCCACGCCGTCCCGTTCCTCCGCTCCCACCACCGCGCCGACGGCGGCTCCATCGTCCGTCGCGCCCTCCCCGTCCGCCTCCTCTTCGTCGGCTCCCACCGGCTCCGGCTCCGGCTCCGGCTCCTCCTCCGACTGGGCGCCGGGCGTGGCCTACAAGACCGGCGACATCGTGACCTACGAGGGCAAGAAGTACGAGTGCCGCCAGGCCCACTCCTCGCTGCGCAGCTGGGAGCCGTCCATCTACACCCTCGCCCTCTGGCTCCCCCGGTGAAGCGCCTCCTCGTAGGCGCCGTGGCGCTTCTCTCGCTGGCGGCCTGTGGCACCGCCCCCGCCCCCTCCGAGTCCTCGGTCAAGGCGGCCGTCAGCGCCGAGGGCACCCACAACGACACCGACGTGATGTACCTCCAGATGATGGTGGCCCACCACGAACAAGGCCTCGAAATGGTCCGCCTCGCCGAGAAGAACTCCACCCGCGACGACATCAAGACGCTGGCCCAGGCCGTCGACGCCACCCAGTCCGACGAGGTCACCATGATGAAGGGCTGGCTCACGGACTGGCAGCAACCCACCACCGTGGACCACGCCCCCAGCGCCCACGCCGACCACGGCGGCCTCCCCGCCACCGGCCCGGAAGAGATCGAAGCCCTGCGGAAGGCTTCGGGATCCGCCTTCGAGACGGCCTTCCTGAACCTCTTCGTCGCCCACCAGCACAACGCGGTCGAAATGGCCGCGATGGAAACCTCGGGCGGCTCCAACGCCGAGACGAAGGCCTTCGCCACCCGCGTCAAGGAAAGCCGCACCGACCAGATCCAGCAGATGCTCACCATCATGAACAGCTGACATCCGTCCCCCAACCAGCTGACCCGGCCGGGTCATCCCCAGGCTGCTCGCACCAGCAGCCCCCGGCCGGGCGAGACGGGCCCACCGGGTTCACCCTTCAGAACCCCAAGCCCGAAATCCGGCCGGCCCGCCCCCGCGGGCCGGCCGGAGCCCTTTCAGGCGACGGCTGCGGCGAAATCCGCAAAGAGGTCACCGGACAGCGGCGTGTCGAGCCGCCAGGTCACCGCCATGGGCTTCTCGCCTTCGTGTGAAACGTATGTTGCAGATCCCAAAAACCAGAAAGCCCGATCGTCTGTTCGGGTACGGGCGAAGAGCAGAATCGAGCGGCCCATGGCTACATGGTTCTGGTAGCGCCGGCCGGTCGGGCTGTCTTGGGGCGTGTTGGACTGGCTCTCCCAGTGGATGAGCTCAGGGCTGATCGCGTAGTCGCGATAGCGTGTAGTGGGGGAAAAATCCCCACCGGTCTTGTCGAGGGTGAAGGCCAGCAGGTCGGCGCCCACCTTCTTGGCGTCGTAAACCCCTTCGCGCCATTGTGGAGTCAGCGCACCGTCCCCCTCTCCCACGGCAGCGAGGATTTCGATACGGGTGTACCGGCCGTGGATCTGCAGGGGCACGTCTGCAAGAGCAGGCTTCTGCAGATGTGCTGGCGCATCGTGAATGACGTCTAGTAGCTCTCCTAGTTCAGCCACCACTTGAGGATGGCTCCAGACAACGTCGATGGCCTCTTGCAACGACTGCTCCTTCGGCAAGACTGTGCTGCCCAGGTTCGCCACCAGCATTCGCGCCAGGCGTTGTTCCACGACGCTCATCGACGCGACGCTAGTCCGGCCATCGCCCTTGGCTAGCGCAGCAAATGTCGCCAGCCGCTGCCGGTCATCGACATGCAGCAGGCGGCCCATCGCCCGGCGAAGCTTGTCCTCATGTTGCCCTGCCGGCCGTACGGGGAGTCCTGCATCCTCGCGCAGGCTCGACCAACTCTTACTATTGGCGTAGATGTCCGAGACTTCGAGACCGGTTTCGGCGAGGTACCGGTCCAGGCCTACATCGCCGCTTTGAGCTAGCAACTTCAGTTCAGCTACCTTGCTCGGCCAATGCCGAGGAATAGCCTCACGCACACTGCGAAGCACTGTCTCCTGCGCAATACGATCAAGCTCGAAATGACAGCCCGCGGGGAGGAAGGGGAAGCCCTGCTCGATGGCCCTCTCGAGGTCGCGCCGGCCGCCGCCTAGGAGGGCGCGGTAACGCTTGTCGAAGCGGAATTCACGACGATGCAAGCCGACGAAGTCGATGACGGTGCATACCGACTTGCCCTCGGCCAAGCGCAGCCCGCGGCCTAACTGTTGGAGAAAAAGGGTGGCGCTCTCGGTGGGGCGCAACATGAGGATGGTATCGACCGATGGGACATCAACCCCTTCGTTGAACAAGTCAACGGAGAAGATGACCTGCAAGTCACCACGGGCGAGCTCGCGCAGCGCTTGGGCTCGCTCGTCAGCGTCCGTGTCACCCCAGATCGCGGTCGCTGCTACACCGAGCGAACGGAACTGAGCGGACATGTAACGGGCATGCTCTACCGAGACACAAAAGCCTAGGCAGCGTACCTTCTGCACATCATCGACGTGGGATTCGAGTTGCTGATGAACGAAGCGTGCCCAGGCGTCGTTGCCGATGTAGGCCTCCGCTAGGGCTTCTAAGTCGTAACCCTGGCCGCGACGCCAAGGAACCTCCCGAAGGTCAACTCCGTCATGGACGCCGTAGTAGGCGAACGGCGTGAGGCGTTGTTGCTCGATCGCGTCCCAAAGCCGTAGTTCGGCGGCGATCCGATCGCCGAACCAATGCAACACGGGCAAGCCGTCACTGCGTTCCGGTGTAGCGGTAAGGCCGAGCAACTCGCGAGGCTCCAACTCGTCCATGATGAAGCGATAGGACGGCGCTGCCGCATGGTGAAACTCATCGACAATGATGACATCAAAGTGGTCGTGTGCTAGGTGCGTGAGGTCCGCCTGCCGAAGGCTTTGGACCGAGGCGAAGACGTGGTCGAAGTTTTTCGGACGATCTCGTCCCACCCACAACTCTCCAAAGGATGGCTCTCGAAGAACCTGCCGGAAGGTTCCCAGGGCTTGCTCCAGGATTTCCCGGCGGTGCGCAACGACGAGAAGTCTCGCTCGTGGCAGCGTCGCACGAAGCCGTGCGTAGTAAACGGCTGCCATGACGGTCTTCCCGGTTCCGGTCGCGGCGACGAGGAGATTGCGGTGGTATCCGCGTTGGCGGGACAGCTCCACCAGTTCGAGCAACCGCTCCTGGAATGGCTTGAGTTCCACCTCGATGGG
>NZ_JAUQWH010000262.1 GCF_030757795.1 Actinoplanes oryzae | reverse complement strand
GTACGCGGTCGGGGCCGTCGACAGCACGGGAGCGGCCGCCTACTTCTCCAGCCGGGGCGCCGCCGCGGACGGGTCGACGCGGCCCGACATCGCCGCGCCCGGCGTCAACACGCTCTCCAGCGTGCCCGGCGGCGGGTACGAGCTGAACAGCGGCACCTCGATGGCCGCGCCCCACGTGTCCGGGGCGGTCGCGCTGCTCTGGTCGGCGCAGCCGAACCTGCGCCGCGACGTCGAGGCCACGCGCGCCCTGCTCGACAGCACCGCGCACGACGCCGATGACACCTCGTGCGGCGGCACGGCTGCGGACAACAATGTGTACGGCGAGGGGCGGCTCGACGCGTATGCGTTGGTGGAGGCCGCCACCGGGGGTCAGCACGGCGGCGTGACGGTGGATGTCACGGGCGCCGGGAGCCCGATGCCGGACGCGGTCGTCAAGCTCACCTCGGACGTCGTCACGCGGACGGCCCGGACCGGCGCCGACGGCAGGGCCGAGCTGGGGCGGGTGCCCGCCGGGACGTACACCCTGGCGGTGTCGCGTTTCGCGCAGCTGACCCAGCGGCGGACCCTGACCCTGGCGGCGGGCGACGCGCCGCAGCTGACCGTCGACCTGACGGCGCCCGCGCCCTGGCACCAGGTGCACGGCACGATCACCGGCCCGGGCGGCAAGCCCCTCGCCGGGGTCACGGTCAAGCTGGCGGACGAGACGTTCCCCGGCTTCACGACCAAGGCCGACGGTACGTTCAGCGGGCCGCTGCCGGAGGGCGACTACGACGTGATCATTGATTACGGCCGGTGGCTCGCCCCGAAGACCGTGCCGCTGACCGTCGACGGCGACGAGACCCTCGATGTCACGCTCGAGGCGAAGGCCGACCGCTACGGCTACACGGTCGCCGAGACCACGGCGAAGTTCACCACCGGTGGCAATGTGTTCAAGCTGACCGGGGACGACGCCGCCGCGGACGCGAGCCTGCCGTTCCCGGTGACGATCTACGGGCGTACGTACCGGAAGGTCACCGTCCACACCGACGGCTACCTGTCGTTCGCCGGTGAGGCCACGATCAATGGTTTCCGCGATGACCTCGTGCTGGACAAGAAGTCACAGGTGCACACGCGCACGACCGGCAGCGGGACCACGCGCACGTTCGGGGTCACGTGGCAGGGTGCGCTGATCAAGGGCACGAGCACCCGCATCGACGTGCAGATCCTGCTGGGCGAGGGCGGCGCGCTCACCGTCGTCTGGCACAACGTGGGTACGGGCACCGCGGCGACCGTGGGCATCGTCGACGACAAGGGCGGCGACTCGCTGACATACGGCACTGTGCCCGGTGACAAGGTGGCCGTGACGTTCGCGGTGCCCGGGGCGGGCTTGGTCCGCGGCACGGTCACGGATGCCAATGACGGCAAGCCGGTGGCCTCGGCCAGTGTCACGGCGGGCCCGGTGACGACGGTGACCGACGCGGACGGTGTCTGGCAGGTGCAGGTCCCGGCGGGTGACGCCGTGGTGGCTGCCACCAAGGCGTCCTACGAGTCCGGCTCCGCCACCGTTGCGGTCCGGGCCGGGGCGGTCACGGTGGTGCGGACGTCGCTGCGGACGTCGCTGCTGACCGCCCCCGCCAAGGTGTCGGCGACCGTGAAGGCGGGCGGGACGGCCACGATCCAGGTGCCGTTGCGGAACAAGGGGACGGTCGCTGCCACGTACGACGCCCGCGAGGTCAACTCGGCGCAGAAGCCGGCGGGGGTGCCGGGCAAGGTGCTCGGGTCCTTCGGGGTGGGTGACTTCTACAACGCGTACGGGGTCGACTGGCACGACGGGAAGCTGCTCGTCACCGACACGTACTTCTGGGGTCAGGTGGAGAGGTTCGACGAGAGCGGGAAGGTGCTCACCAAGGGAGTCGTCGGCATGAACGGCTGGGCCTCCGACTTCACGCCGATCGGTGACGACCTCACGTGCGCGCCGAGCATGTCGATCGTCGGGGACCTGCCGATCGTCTGCATCAACCGGGACACTCTCACGGTCGAGCAGGAGATTCCGACGCCGAAGCCGGGCACGTTGTACTACGGGCTGGCGTACCGGGCGGCGGACGACACCTTCTATCTCGCGGGCGACGGCGGCATCCGGCACATCGCCGGGCCGCGCCACCCGCAGCCGGGCGCCGTGCTCGGCATGTGCGTGCCGGCGCGGCCCTGGACCACGGGCCTCGAGCTCAACGAGAAGGCGAACGTCCTCTGGTCGATCAACCAGGACAACGCCGGCGAGGCGCTGCGGGCGCTCGACCCGGACACGTGCGCCGAGCTGAGCTGGGTGCCCGACCCGGACACCGACCCGCTCAGCGGCGCGGGCATCACGCTCGACGACTCCGGCGACCTGTGGACGGTCGGGCAGGCCATCGGGCAGCCGGGCGGGGCGCGCGTGCACCACGTGGCGGGCGACCTGCCGGCGTACAGCGAGATCCCGTGGCTGACCGTCGCGGCACCGGCCGGATCCGTGCCGGTCGGCGGGGCGGCGTCGCTGCCGGTGACGCTGGACACGAGCGGGCTGGCGCGGGGGACGTACACGGCGCATGTCCTGCTCGTGAGCAACGGGGCCACCACGCCGAGCGTTCCGGTCGCCGTGACGGTGACGGTGTCATAGCCAGTCGTTGCGGGCGACGTACCAGCCGAGTTGCATCCGGGTGGCGGAGCCCGTGACATCCATCAGCTGCCGGAGGCGCCGCTGCACCGTACGCAGCGACATGCCCAGCTGAGACGCCACGGCCTTGTCCGGCAGACCTGCCATGAGCAGTGACAGGATCTGCCGGTCGGCCGGGGTGGGCACGGTGCCCCGGTCCAGGTTCTCGATCTCGTCGGCGGCGGGGGCCAGCCGCAGCGGCGTGCCCCTGTCCCACACCTCGGCGAAGAGCGCCTCCAGCACCGCCACCCACGTCTGCCCGCGCACCACGAACGCCCAGGGCTCGGCCGGCACCTCGCCGGGCCCCGGGAACGACAGCATGCCGATCCGGCCGTCCGCCACGAACAACTTCGCCGGTACGCCCGAAGCCACGCGAGCCTCCTCCCCGGCGGCGACGCAGCGGCCGATCCGCCCGGGGGCACCGGCGCGATCGAGGGTGCGCCGGTCGTACACGATCCGGAACCGTACCCCGCGCCCGAGCAGCTCCAACTCGGTCGGGTTGTCGTGATAGCCCCCGAGATAGGGCGGCCGGTCGAACCCGAGCACCTCCTCCTGCGCGCCCCGGAGAATCTGATCGAACACCTGGCTCACGGCCGCCGTACCCACCACCGTCTCGACGCCCGCGACCGTGCCGTCGCCGCTCTGCTGGCTCTGCACCCAGGCGCGCACCCCGAGCCGCGCCTCCTGCAGCTGCCGCATCCGCTCGAGCAGCAACGAATCCAGCGCCAGATCAGGCGGCGTGGGATACACCCGGTCGCCGTCCACGCCGACGAGCCCGAGCTCCCGCAACCCTTCCAGCGCGGCGGCGGTCGCCTCCCCGGCCCGGACGCCCCTGCCCCGGAGCACGTCCACATAGACCTGTTGTTCCAGCTCGCTCAGGCCGAGCGCGGTCAGCATGCCGGGATTCTGGGATCGCTCCCAGCCACGGGTCAAGGAACTGCGTCACACCGCGCCCCTCACGGCCCCCTTGATCTCAGCAATGCCGCGCCCGCCCGCGCTCGCCCGCGTCGGCATCGATGCCCGACGCGCCGGCCGCCGGGCGCAGCGGCGGAGGGCTCGATCATGCGTCCAGGCCGGCTCCGGCTCGTGCGTGCGGGACCGGGCGACCGATAATCTCGCGGTTGGGTTCGTTGTCCACCATTCGGTGGACGCAGGAGTGGGTAGGTAGCTTTTCATGGCCGATCCGATGGAAGCGGTGCGCCGCCTGCTCGACCTGCGCCGACGCAGCCGGCCGGAGGATCTGCCTCCCGCGCTCGCCGCCGTGGCGCCGCTGCTCGGTGCGGAGCGGCTGACCGCCCTGATGATCGACTATGAGCAGCTGTCGCTGTGGCCGCTGCACGGGACGCCCGGCGACAGCGATCCGCGCAAGGTCAATGACACGCTGGCCGGTCAGGCGTTCCGGACCACGCGGCCCACGCGGGAGGATTCGTGCCTGTGGCTGCCCATGATGCACGGCGCCGAGCGGCTGGGCGTGCTGGAGGTGTGGCTGCGCGAGGAGGCCGGCGACGATCTGCGCCGCGACCTGGCGGTGATCGCCGCGCTGGTGGCGGAGCTGGTGGCGAGCCGGCGATTCTACGGCGACGCGGTGGAACGTACCCGGCGGCGCCTGCCCATGCAGCTCGCCGCGGAGATCATCTGGAACCAGCTGCCCCCGCTGAGCTTCGCCGCCAACGGCGCGGTGGTCACCGCCGTCCTGGAACCGTGTTACGACGTGGGCGGCGACGCGTTCGACTACGCGGCGAACGGTGACCTGCTGCACGTCGCCCTCTTCGACACGGTCGGGCACGGCATCAGCGCGAGCGCCCTGACCACGCTGACGCTCAACACCTATCGCAATGCCCGCCGCTCCGGCCTCGGCCTGGTCGACACCTACCGCTCGATCGACAAGTGGATCCGCCGGCAGTACCCGGGCTCCTTCGTCACGGCCGTGCTCGCCGAGCTCGACACCGCCACGGGCATCTACCGCCGGATCGCCGCCGGACACCCGGCCGAGCTGCACCTGCGCCCCGACCGGCCGATGCCGGCCCTGCCGACGCCGACGGCCCTGCCCCTGGGCCTGGGACACATGGTCCGGCGGCCGCCGCGGGTCACCGAGGTGGCGCTCGAGCCGGGCGACTCGCTCGCGCTCTACACCGACGGCATCACGGAGGCCCGCTCCGCCGACGGCCAGCTGTTCGGGCTCGACCGCCTCGACACCTTCCTGCGTACGGAACTCCGCGGCGAAGCCCCGGCCGCCGAAACGATGCGCCGCCTCATCCACACGATCGTCTCCTACGAGAACGGCGAACTCCGCGACGACGCCACCGCCGCCCTCATCCAGTGGCGCCCGTGACGGCCGCCCGGCGCCGGAGGGACGGAATGCGCCTGCTCGCGGAGGAGTACGGGTGACCACCCGCGGGTAGTGCTTCTCTTCATGAGGCTTGAGCTGCGCGTCACCACGGTTGCGTTGATCGCGGTGGCGGTGCTGGTGCCGTTTGCGCTGCTCGCGGTGCTGGTGGCGGGGGACTGGGCACCGCTTCATGACGGGGATGCGAGTGTCACGCGGGCCGTGCATGCGTGGGCCTTGCGGCATCCCGGGTGGGTGGATGTCAGCGTCTGGTGGACCAACATCTTCGCGCCGTGGCCGTTGCGGGCGGCGGCGCTGGTCCTGGTGGTCTGGTTGTGGCGGCGCCGGCGCCGGGGGGTGGCGCTCTGGGTGGTGACCACGATGGCGGCCGGGGGGATCCTCGGGGCCCTGCTCAAGCTGCTGATCGAGCGGCACCGGCCGAGCTTCCTCGATCCGGTCGCGCGGGCCGCCGGGTTCTCGTTCCCCTCGGGCCACGCGCTGAACGCCGCCCTGGCCGCGGGCGTCTTCGTGCTGGTGCTGCTGCCGGTGCTGCGGCACCGCTGGCAGGTCTGGACCGCCGGGGCTGTCGTGGCCGGGCTGACCGGAATGTCCCGGATCGTGCTGGGTGTGCACTGGACCAGCGACGTCGTGGCCGGGTGGTTGCTCGGGGCGGCCGTGGTGGCGGCGACTGCTGCGGCCTTCACTCACCGCGGGCTGCTGCCCGTCGTGGAGGAGGGCGTGGACCCGAGCCTGGCTGTCACCCGTTAGAGAGAAACGCCGATCGGGTACAGACGCCGCCATGTCCGACGTCGTGGTTCAGTTTCTGAAGCGGATCCTCGCCCCGGTGGCCGTACTCTTCGGGGTCATGGTGGGGTTGGGTCTGCTCGTCACGAAGGTGATGGCGCACACGTGGCCGCTCACCGTGGAGGACACGGTCAATCGTGACTTCGCGAGCGACCGTGAGCCTGTGGGAAACGCGATTTCCTACTTCTTCAGTACGGTCGGGAGCACCCCGGTCATCATCGCCGTGACCGCGGTCGTGGCCATCATCCTGCGTCTGGTGCTCAAGCGGTGGCGTGAGCCGCTGTTCCTGTGCGCGGCCGTCAGCGCGCAGGCGCTCGTCTTCCTCTTCACCACGCTGGTCATCGACCGGCACCGCCCCGCCGTCAGCCACATGGACACCTCGCCGCCGACGTCGAGCTTCCCGTCGGGGCACACCTCCGCGGCGGTCGCCCTCTACATCGGGCTGGCGTTCCTGCTGGCGAGCCTCGCCCACCACACGTGGGTGAAGGCGCTGTGCTGGCTGCTCGTGCTGGTGCCGGTGGGCGTGGCGCTCGGGCGGCTCTACCGGGGCATGCACCACCCGTCGGACGTCACGGCCTCGTTCTTCAACGGCATCACCTGCGTCGTGATCATGGCGCGGGGCATCCTCGACCGCACGGTGAAGTGGACCCGCCACGCGGCCGGGCGCCTGCGGACGGCCACCGCTTAAGCTGCCCGGCGTGACAGAACTGACCGATCTCCCGTACGCGAAGCATCTGCAGCCCTTCACCGGCGACCTGGACCGGGACGAGGACTACACCGAGGTCCACCTGGACGGCGCCGAGCTCGAGGACGTGCAGGCCACCGGCGCCCGCTTCGGCGAGAGTGCGATCACCGGCACGACGTTCACGGGCGGCGACTTCGGTCAGTGCCGGTTCAGCGACGTGTGGATCAGCCGGACCAGGTGGATCGGCACGAGCTGGGCCGAGTCGGAGCTCATGGACGTCACGGTGGGCGACGGCGTGCTGGCGGGCGTCCAGGCGTACGGGGGGAGCTGGCGCCGCGTCGTCGTCCAGGGCTGCAAGGTCGACAGCCTGAACCTGCGCGGCGCCCGCCTGCAGGACGTCGTCTTCCGCGACTGCGACCTGACCGAGGTCGACTTCGGCGGCGCGACGCTGGTCGGCGTGACCTTCCCGGGCTCGGCCCTGCGCCGCGTGCGCTTCAGCCGGATCGTCCCGAAGAAGCCCCTGGACCTGCGCGGCGCCCGCGAGCTCGACGTCGCCGAGGGCTGGGAGAGCCTCCGCGGCGCGATCATCGGCCACCAGCAGCTCGTCGAGGCCGCCCCGGCGCTGGCCCAGGCCCTCGGCATCGTGGTCAAGGACCGTTAGGGTCCGTCGCGGAAGCCGGCGGCGGTGTCCTCGAGCTGCCGGCGATAGGTCTGCCACCACGCCGGGTCGCCGGTCGCCAGGTTGTCGTTGTCGGCGCGCAGGCCGGCGGCGCCGTCGATGAGCTCGCGCACGATGTCGGCGTGCCCGGCGTGGCGGTCGGTCTCGGCGATGACGTGGATCAGGATGCGGTGCAGGGTGACCGCGTTGTTGTCCGGCCACCACGGGACGCTGCCCGGGGCGTCCAGGTCGAGGGCGGCGATCGTCTCGTCCGAGTGGGCCCAGACGCGCCGGTAGAAGGCGACGATGAACTCCCGGGACTGCTCCGCCGTGGCCCACATGTCGGCGTTGAGGGCATCACCCTCGCCGTGGCCGGGGAGCATGCCGGGCAGCGGACGTCCGAAGGTGGCGCCGAGGTAGCCGCCTTCCACCATGGCGACGTGCTTGACGAGTCCCAGCAGGTTGGTGCCCGTCGGGGTCAGCGGGCGGCGGATGTCGTACTCGCCGAGGCCGTCGAGTTTCCACAGCAGCGCTTCGCGGCCGCGTTGCAGGTAGTAGCGCAGCTCATCCTTCATGGCGCGACTCTGCCACATTTCCGGTAGGTTTCGATGACCCCGCCCGGTGCCCGGCAACCAGTGACCCGCGCCTCACGGCCGGCCGCTGCGGGCCGCGTCCATGCTGCCGCGTCTCGCGGCCGGCCGCGGCGGACGGCGCCGGTGCCGGCCCCGGAGCGGTCCGCCGCGCCTCAGAGCCAGCCGCGGCGGACCGCCTCCATGCCGGCCTGGAAGCGGGTGCGGGCGCCGAGGCGTTCCATCAGCTCGTGCAGGTGGCGCTGCACCGTGCGGACGCTCCACCCGAACGTCTTGGCGATCACCGCGTCCGTGGACCCGCTCGCGAGCAGCGCGAGCAGCCGCCGCTCCTGGGGCCCGAAGGCGGCGGCCG
>NZ_JAUQWH010000261.1 GCF_030757795.1 Actinoplanes oryzae | reverse complement strand
TCTTGTGCTGTGGAGCTTCTCGACAATCCGCTCTGGGCGGCGCTGACCGGGCCGCAGGCGGCCTTCGGCACCCGGCACGGGCGGGCCGCCCGGTTCGACCCGGAGGTCAGCCCGTTCGCGGCCGTCGCCGACCCCGGCGACCCCGCCGCCTGGGCGGATCTCCGGGAGCTGGTCAAGCCCGGGGAGCGGGTGATCGTGGCGGCGCCGGGGCTCACAGTGCCGGCGGGCTGGGCCGGCGACGAGCTGCCCGGCTTCCAGCTGATCGGGCCCGGCTATGCCGGGGCGCCCGCGGCCGAGGCGGTGGCGCTGGGGGCCGGCGACGTGCCCGAGATGCTGGACCTGCGCGAGCGCACCCGGCCCGGCCCCCTCGAGCGGCGCACGGTCGAGCTGGGCGGCTACCTCGGCATCCGCCGGGGCGGGGCGCTGGTGGCCATGGCGGGCCGCCGCATGCGGGTGCCGGGCTGGACCGAGATCAGCGCGGTCTGCACCGACCCGGCCTTCCGCGGCGCCGGCCTGGCCACCCGCCTGATCGCGGCGGTGACCGACGGCCTCCGCGCGGAGGGGGACCTGCCCTTCCTGCACGTCGCCGCCGACAACACGGGCGCGATCCGGCTCTACGAGCACCTGGGCTTCGCGATCCGCACCCCCGTCACCTTCGCGGGCGTCACCCCCGCCTGACAAGACGGGCGTAATCCCGCCTGTCAGTGCCGGCCGGGATTCCGGTGAACCCGCGTGCCGGTTTGTACCTTTTGGTAGGCATGAGCAAGGAAGTCCGCTCGCGCCCACCTGGGGACCCATGAATCGGTCACACCGTTCCGCCGCCCTGACGATGCTCGCCGCGGCGGCCCTCGCCCTGCTGCCGGCCCCGGCCCAGGCGGCCCCGCCCGGCGTCGAAGGCGGCGTCTACCTCCGCGATCTCACGCTGCCGGCCGGCGGGAAGACTCTTGAGGAAGGCCTGGCCGTCCTGCTGTTCGCCGACGAGGCGGGCTGGGCGGACAGCATCACCCTCAGCATCGACACCTCCGAGGTGGGCGTGGCCGAGGTGACCGTCGGCGGCGAGCAGTGCACGACCGGCACGGTCGTACGGTGTGTCGTGCCCGGCCCGCACCAGGTCTTCCAGCGCCCCGACGACGACGGCCCGCACGGCTACTTCACGTGGTCCCTGGTCTCGCTGGGCCTGACGCCCAGGGACGACGCGGCGGCCGGTGACAGCGGCACGTTGTCCGTCGCGACGCAGGTGGAGGACGGGCCCACGACCACCGAGTCCGCCACGATCCGCATCGGCGAGGGCGTCAACCTCACCGCGGTCGACGACAGGTCACGAACCGTGGCCCCCGGCGGTGCCGTGCAGCTGCGTCCTGCGGTCCGCAACAGCGGGACGACGGCAGTCGACGGGCTGACCGCCGTGTTCAGCGCCGACGCGGAGGTGCTCGCCCGGACGAACTACGGCAACTGCACGTACGACTACGCGGTGGCCTGCACGTTCGACACGACGCTGGCCGCGGGCGCCACGTACCGGATCTCCGCGCCGTTCACCCTCCGGATGCCGCCGGATGCGGTGGCGGCCAGCCAGACGTCTCTGGGCGTGCAATGGCTGACCGCCGCCGAATGGGAGGACATGCAGGCCGCGTACGGCGATCCTTCCCCGGGCCGCCCGGGCACCGGACCGGACCTGCCGCTCGGCAAGGTGGTGGCCGCGGCGGCGGCCGACCTGCCGCAGGCCGATCTGGACGACGACGACAACGGCTCGTACACCACCGTGACCGTCGCCGGTGGCCGCCGCACCGACGTGGTGGCCATGGGCGCCACCATCCCCGGCACACCGGGCGAGCACGCGATCGCGGTCGGACTCGTCAACCGGGGACCGGGCACACTGCGCTACCCGCCCTTCGACAACAACTACCCCACCGCTCACATCATCCTGCCCGCGGCCGTGTCCGTCGTCTCCGCCGACGAGCGTTGCATGTCACTGAACGGCGTCTACGACGCGCCGCCCTCGACGGCCCCCGCCGGCTTCTCCCCGCCGGAGTACTACTGCCGGCAAAGCTCGACGACGCTGCGCCCCGGTCGGGAGCTGACCTTCTCCTTCACCGTGCGCGTCGCCCGGGCCGTGCACGAGGACGCGGGCTCGGTGGAGGTCGCCCTGACCAGCGACGGCGCCGGCGTGGACCGCAACCTGCGCAACAACCGGGCCGCGATCAGGTTGACCGCGACCGGCGGCGGAGGCGAACTTCCGATCACCGGCACCATTGCCGCGACGATCTCGGCCGGCGGGCTCGCTCTCCTCCTCGCCGGGACTACGATCGTCGCGGCCCTGCGCCGCCGCAACAACTGAGGAACAGCAGGTCAGTCGTCGGAGGAGCCGCTGTCGTCGTCGCCCGGCTCGGTGGTCGGGGACGGGGTGGGGGTCACGGACGGGGACGGGGTCGGGGTGACCTCGGGCGCCGGCTTGGCGGGCTTGCCCTTGGCGGCGAGCACGGCGGCGGTCCACGTGGTGCCGTCACCGCGGCCGGCGACCTCGACGCGGTAGCCCACGGCGACGGCGGCGAGGGTGGCCTTGCGGCCGTTGACCCGGATCTTGGCCTCCTCCGGCACGGACACCGTGACCGTCTGGCGGCGCACGTTCTTCGTGCCGCCCTTGGCGTACAGGGTGACCGTGCCCGCCGTGGTGTCGACGGCCGTGACCGTGCCCGTGGCGGCGAAGGCGGTGGTCTGCTTCTTCTTGGCCGGGGCGCTCACGGAGTCGCGCGGCTTGGCGTAGGCGGCCTGCCCGGCGACCGTCGCGGCGGGCAGGGCGACACCGACGGCCAGCACGGCGGCGAGGGCGATACGACGACGCATTGAGGTCTCCTTGATCTTCGGAGTCTTCAGCGTCGGCCCGCCCGGGTGCGGAACGGGTGCGGTACGGCAGCCGCCTGGGTGCGAACCGGCCGGCAACCCGCAGAGGCGGCGGCGGACACGACCGGACGAGGATCGGTCACGCGGTGGGGACGGGCGCGGGCACGGCCGTCAGCGGCAGTGTGATCGTGAAGGTGCTGCCCGCACCCAGGGTGGAGGTGACCTGGACGTCGCCGCCGTGCTCGGTGACGATGGTGCGGACGATGGCCAGGCCGAGGCCGGGCCCCTGCACCGCCTGGTCCATCGCGTTGGCGCCCCGGTGGAAGGGCGTGAACAGGTCGGCCAGGTCCCCGGCCGGGATGCCGATGCCCGTGTCGGTCACCGTCAGCGTCGCCGTGTCGCCCGCGACCGTGACGCGGTAACTGACGCTGCCGCCGGGGCCGGTGAACTTGAGGGCGTTGTCGAGCAGGTTGCGCAGCGCCCGTTCGAGGCGGCGGCCGTCCCCCTTGACCCAGGCGGCCGCGGCCTCGCCCGAGAAACCGATCTCCCGGGTACGCGCCTGAGCGGCGTACTCGGCGTGCACAGCCCCCGCGACGGCGGCCAGGTCCACCGGGGTGGCCGGCTCCCCGGGCGTGCCGGAGGCGTCCAGCAGCAGCAGGTCCGCGACCGTGGCCTGCAGCCGGTGGGCGTTGCGCAGGATCGCCGTGACGCCGCGTTCCTGCAGCGGGCTCAGCGCGCCGCCGTCGCCGTCCGCGAGCATCTCCGTGTAGCCCAGGATGCTGGTCAGCGGGGTCCGCAGCTCGTGCGTGACCGTGGCGACGAAGGCGTCCTTGCGCTCGTCGAGCACGCGCAGGTCGCGGATCAGCCGGTTCTGCCGGTCGTGCAGGCGCTGCAGGCGGGCGGCGTGGTCGATCTCGCGGGCCAGGGCGGCCAGCAGCCGGCGCTCGTCGTCGGCCCAGTGCGGCCGGTCGCGGCGTACCACGTAGAGCAGGCCGGGCGGGCAGTCGGCGTCGCCGGCCAGGGTGACGGCGATCGCGCCGGCCTGGTGCGGGACGTCGCGGACCGCTCCCGGTTCGCCGGCGACGACGTCCTGGACGGTACGCGCGGACAGCGCCGCCGCCCGCGCCGGCCACGTCACGTCGACGGCCTGGTCGTCGCCGAGCAGGAACCGGCCGTGCACGGCGTCGGCGTGCAGGGCCTCGCCGATCATCGCGGCGACCCGGCGGGCGGTGGCGCCGGGGTGCGTGTGCTCGCGCAGCTCCAGGGCCACGGCCTGGCGCAGGTCCGTCCGCAGCAGCCGGGCGGCGTCGGCGGCGTGCAGGCGCTCGGTCTCGGCGGCGAGGTGGTTGAGCGTGCCGATCAGCGTGCGGATCTCGGCGGGCCCGGACGGGACGGCCCGCGCCGACAGCTCGCCCCCGGCCAGCCGGCGCAGGGTGAGCCGGACGTGGTCGAGGGGCGCGAGGACGTACCGGTAGCCCCAGAAGCCCACGCCCAGCGCGCCGGCGAGCAGCAGCCCGCCGAGCCCGGCGACGAGCAGCTGGACCAGCCGGGCCTCGCGGCGGTCCGCGGCGGCCATGGACTGCTGCTGGGCGCGGATGGCGGCGTCCACGGCGGCGTTGGCGGCGCGTATCCGGTCGAACATGTCCTTGCCGCGCTGGGTGAGCGGGTAGTCCGGGTCGGCCTCGCCGCCGACGACGATCGGGGTGGCGTACGCGTAGAGCCAGCGGGAGGCGGCGCTGCGCTCCTCGCCGAGCAGGCGCAGCACGTCCGGGTCGGCGGTGGTGGCGGCGACGGCGTCGAGGGCCTGGAACGCGCCGGCGCGGCCGTGGTCGTACGGCTCGAGGAAGTCCTCGTGCCCGGTGAGCTGGAAGCCGCGGACGCCGGTCTCCGCGTCCGTGAGGTGCTGCAGCACCGCGATGTTGGCGTCGCGGGCCGCCTCGATGCGGGCCGCGCGGGCGGTGTGCCGCGTCTGCAGCCGATCGGTGACGACGGCCTGGGCCACGGCGAAGCCCGCGAACAGCACGAGCAGCAGCACGCACCCGGCCGGCACGCGGCGCTGCAGGGTGCCCATCACTCAGGCCTCCGGCAGGGTGAACGCGACGGTGGTGCCGCCGCCCGGCGTGGCCTCGGCCCAGATCCGGCCGCCGTGCCGCTCGACGATGCGCCGGCAGGTGGACAGGCCCACCCCGAAGCCGGCCGTGGCGGTGTCGACCTGGGTGAACATCTCGAACACCCGCTCACGGTCCGGGCCCGCGATCCCGATGCCGTTGTCGGCGACCGTGATCAGCCAGTCGCCGCCCCGGCGTTGCCCGGCGACGCGGACGCGGGCGGGCACGTCCGGGCGCCGGTACTTGACGGCGTTGCCGACCAGGTTCTGCAGCAGCTGGCGCAGCAGGACCGGGTCGCCGGCCAGGTGCGGCAGGTCCGGTGCGACGGTCACGGCGGCCCCGGCGGACCCGATGACGTCGCGCAGGTCCATCAGCGCCTGGTCGGCGACCTCGGACAGATCGGCTTCCGTACGGCGGCAGGGCGAGCTGCCCGCCCGGGCGTACTGCAGCAGCGAGTCGATCAGCGCCTGGGAGCGGGTGACGGCGCGCGCCGCCGCGGTGATCCACTGGTGGGCCTGCGGGTCGAGGACCGTGCCGTACTCGTCGCCGAGCAGCTCCAGGTAGCCCCCGACGACGGCGAGGGGGGCGGCGAGGTCGTGGCTGACGACCCCGGCGAAGTGCTCCAGCTCGGTGTTGGAGCGGCGCAGCTCGGCGTTGGTGGCGGCGAGCTCGGTGTGGGCCCGTTCGAGCGCGTGGTGCTGGGCCTCGGCCGACACGAGCAGCTCGCCGTTGATCCGGGCCTGCCGGCGGCGCTCGAAGAGGGCGAGGATCACCTGCGCGAGGTCCTGCAGCCGGTCGATCTGCGCCGGCGTGAGGTCGCGGGGCTCGGCGTCGAAGACGCACAGGCTGCCCAGCGCGTGTCCCTGCGGTGTGACCAGCGGCGCCGAGGCGTAGAAGCGGACGTCGGCCAGCAGCCCGGTGACCCACGGGTTGGCCGCGAACATGGGGTGCTCGCGGGCGTCGCGTACCCACACGAAGTCGCCGTCGAGGAAGTGCACCGCGCACATGGAGTCGGACCGGGGCGAGTCGCCGCCGGTGAAGCCGGTCGTGGTGAGCTGGCACTGCCGGTTCTCGTCGATCAGGTTCAGCGTGGCGGTCGGTACGCCGGCCACGGCGGCCGCGACCCGGACGACGGCCTCGAGCTCGTCGCCGGCGGGCCGGTCGAGCAGCTGGTACTCGTGCAGGGCCCGCAGCCGCGCACGCTCCCCCACCAGCTCGCTCACATGTGTCGGTTCGGCAGGTTACGCCCCGATCTGAACGCCCGTTCCTGGACGGCAGCTGAAGGTCGTTATCGATTCGTTACCAACCGCGCCGACGCACACGTGTGGTGACGGTCACACCGCCGGAACCGGTATCGCCGCGCTTGGATGTGACGCACAGTGAGCGATCTTGGCGACGGGACGTTACCGGCCAGTAGCCGCGCCCCTTGTTCGCTACCGGCGAGTAGGAGCAACATTTCCCGCACGTTACCGGCCGGCTCCGGCGCGGGCGTTCCCACGAGGAGGATGCGGTGAAGGAAGCGCAGGGCGACCAGGCGTACGGTCGCACCAACTGGCGCCGCTTCGCGATCTGGACGGCGGTCCCGGGTGCCGCGGTGGCCGCCCTGGTCGTCGGCATGGCCAACGGGGCGTTCGCCGCCTCGTTCTCCGTGTCCGGCCAGTCGTTCAAGATCTCGGCGGACGAGCTCGACGGCGAGGGCTTCTCCCAGTACGGCGGCACGGTCAAGAAGGTCGACGGCACCGAGATCCCGGTCGCCATCTCCGGCATCGAGGACGGCAAGCTCACCAACCTCTGTCAGTCGGTCAAGATCCCGGGCGCCCCGGTCAGCCTGACCATCCGGGCCGGTCGCGAGGCGGGCAAGCCGGCCAAGGCGACCAACCTGCTCATCGGCGTCAGCGAGCTCAGCGGCGACGCGACCTTCACCAACATCAACATCGGTCAGGACGCCTCCACCCTCAAGGAGGGCGGCCCCGACGCCCACGGCCAGGCCGGCATGTTCGGCCAGGAGGCCGAGCACGTCACCATCGCGGGCCTGCGCCAGACCGCCGTGTCGACCACGGCCGGCTCCTTCACGCTCAACGGCCTCAACCTGAAGGTCAACATCGCGCCCGACGGCAAGCCCGCCGAGTGCTTCTGACCCCCGTACGCGGGCCCGCGGTCATCCGTTTCCGCGGGCCCGCACCATGCTCGTCCCTGGCTGGAGGGGGCACGTGGCTCCACTGATCACCGCGGCGGGCTTCCGCCACTGGCGGCGTACCCGGCCGTTCTGGGGCGGCCTGCTGCTCCTGCTCGCCGGCATCGAGATGTTCCTCAGCGCCAACCAGTCGCTGGGCGACCTCGAGGTCCACTTCGGGCCGCAGGGCTTCCTGTCCTACCTGCTGCCGGCGCTGCTGCTGCTCTGCGGCATCCTCACCTGGGTCTCCCCCGGCCAGCGCCTGTTCTACGGCGTCATCGGGCTGCTCACCGCCGTGTACTCCCTGGTCGGCCTCAACTTCGGCGGCTTCGTCCTCGGCCTGCTGCTCGGCATCACCGGCGGCGCGCTCGTCCTGGCCTGGGCGCCCCCACGCCCGGCCGCCGCTCCGCCTCCTCCCGCCCGAACCGCCGACGACACCGTGCCGCTCACCCCGGCCACGGAGGCAGCCCCGGCCGCCGCCCTGCCCTACGGGCCGCCGCCCGACCCGGACACCGGCATCGTCCCGGGCTTCCGCGACGACGACACCGAGTCGTTCCCGTCGACGCCGCCGGCCGGCGACGAGCCCCGGGGCGGCACCGCCCGCAAGGCGCTGGTCATCACGCTCGTACCCCTGGTGGTCGGCGGTCTGATCGTCGCCGGCGGCCGCGTCCCCGCCCGCGCCGCCGACTGCCCGGAGGGCCTGCCCTCCCGCTCGTCCGCCGCGTCCCCCACCACCACGAAGCCGTCGTCCCCGGCGGCGAAGCCGTCGAAGACACCCGCCGCCAAGCCGTCCCCGAGCGCGAAACCGCCGTCGTCCCCCACCCCGCCGCCCACGGCAAAACCGTCGGCGACGCCCAGCGCGAGCAGCACCGGGGACAGCGACCCGATCGGCGACATCATCGGCGGCATCGGCGACCTCCTCGACCCGATCCTGCCGGACCCGCCGTCCCCCACCCCGTCCGCATCCCCGTCCACGTCC
>NZ_JAUQWH010000260.1 GCF_030757795.1 Actinoplanes oryzae | reverse complement strand
CCTATTAGTACCGGTCAGCCCGCCACCATCACCTCCACGATCGTCAGCTTCGTCGTCGGCTGGCTCGCCGTGTCGTGGCTGCTCAAGTTCATCGCCAAGCACTCGTACTCGATCTTCATCGGCTACCGCCTGGTCCTGGGCAGCCTGCTGATGGTCCTGCTCGCCACCGGCGCCATCGAACCCAAATAGATCGACGTTTGTTGTTCTCTTCCCCCTCGGCGGATAACGTAGCGCACGGAGACCGTTTCGCTACTTTCCGCTGAGGGGGTTTGTGTGTCCGACCTCCCGCTGTTTCCGTTCCGCAGCCCCGACGGCGACCCGTTCACCCCCGTCGCCGCCGCCGACCTGCGCGCGCTCGACGGGCCCGTCACGCGGGTGCGGCTGCCCACCGGCGGGTGGACCTGGCTGGTCACCCGGCACGAGGACGTCAAACAGCTGCTGCGCTCCGACGCGTTCAGCGCCGACATGTACCGGCCCGGATTCCCGCTGCTGCGCCCCCTGCCCCCGCAGAGCCCCGAGGGCCGGCGCGGCGGGTTCATCCGCATGGACGGCCAGGCCCACCTGCGGCTGCGCCGCATGCTCACCGCCGAATTCATGATCAAGAACGTGCGGCGCCTCGAACCGGTGATCACCCGGGTCGTCGACGACGCCCTCGACGACCTGGCCGCCGGGCCCCGGCCCGCCGACCTGATCGACGCGTACGCCCTGCCCGTCCCGTCGCTGGTCATCTGCCACCTGCTCGGCGTCCCCTACGCCGACCACGCCTTCTTCCAGCAGCACAGCCGCACCCTGGTCGACCGCGACGCCGGCCCGGCAGCCCTGCGCGAGGCCATCACCGCCCTGCGCGTCTACCTGGGCACCCTCATCGAGGCCCGGCGCACCAGCGGCCACCCCGGCGACGACCTGCTCGGCCGGCTGGTCAGCGACCGCGTGCGCACCGGCGAGCTCGAGATCGGCGAGCTCATCGGCATGGCCCTGCTGCTGCTCGTCGCCGGCCACGAGACCACCGCCACCATGATCGGCCTGTCCGTGCTGCTCCTGCTGCAGCGCCCCGGGCAGTGGCAGCGCCTGGCGACGGCCCGCGAGGCCGGCCTCGACGCCCTGGTCGACGAACTGCTGCGCTACCTCACCGTCGTACGCACCGGCATCCCCCGCCAGGCCGTGCGCGACACCACCGTCGGCGGGCGCCGCATCGCCGCCGGCGACCCCGTCACCGCCCTGCTGTCGCTGGCCAACCGCGACGACGACGTCTTCGAGCACCCGGGCGAGTTCGACCCCTACCGCGACGCCCGCCAGCACCTCGCCTTCGGCCACGGCGTGCACCAGTGCATCGGCCAGCCCCTGGCCCGCGCCGAACTGCGCATCGCCCTGTCCCGCCTCGCCTGCCGCCTGCCCGGCCTGCGCCTGGCCGCCGACCCCGCGCGGCTGCCCACCCGCGACACGTCCATCGTCTACGGCCTGGCCGCCCTGCCCGTCACCTGGTGACCGCGGCCTCCGGGCCTCGGCCGGGACCGGGCTGCGGCCCCCGCTCAGACCAGGCCCGAGCCGCCCGCTCGACCATCTCCCGGTACGCCGCCCGGGCCGCCGGATCGGCGGCCTGCTCGAACTCCGGGCGCAGCCCGGTCCGCCCGTCGAGCTGCTCGCGCAGGATGTCCGCGTGCCCGGCATGCCGGGTCGTCTCCTGCAGAATGTGGATCATCACCTGGAACAACGTCACCTCCGGCCGCGACCACCACGGCACATGGCCCGGCGCGTCGAGCGGCAGCGCCGCGATCGTCGCGTCCGCATGCTCGCAGGCCCGCCGGTAGAACGCGACGACCTGGTCGCGGCTCTCCTCCGGCGCCACCCACAGATCGCTGCCGTCCGCGTCCTGCCAGCGCCCCAGCGGCTCCGGCGACTCGCGGCCCAGGACCGCACCGAAATACCAGGCCTCGCACGTCGCCAGGTGCTTGACCAGGCCGAGCAGATTGGTCCCCGTCGCCGTCAGCGGACGGCGCACGTCGTACTCCGGCAGGTCCTCCAGCTTCCAGACCAGCACCTCACGCACCGCCCGCAGCCGGTCGTGCAGCAGACCCTTCGCGACATCGTCGATCACGGCGCCCAGCGTGCCAGAAGGCGGCAACCGGTCTCCTCCCTCCACGACGGACCACTCCGCGCGGCCGCGCTGCTCCTCGACGACCAAACGCTCATCCGCTGGAGCAGCGCCGCCGCCGTGCGGTGCCACAGCGGCGGCGCCCCCGGCACTGGCGGGATATCGGCGTGCACCGGCGGTCGCGCGGTGATAGACAGCGCGAGTGACTTTTGATGATCTCCTGCGGCTGCTCGGCGAGCGGGCCGGCGTGTTCCGGGCCGTGGTGGCCGCCGCGCCGAGCCTGGACGTGACGGTGCCTTCCTGCCCCGAGTGGACGCTGTTCGATCTGGTCGTGCATCTGGGCGAGGGGCGCCGGCGGTGGGCGGCCACCGTGGCGGCCGGTCCGGCCGACGGGCCCGCCGAGGTGGACGTACCGCCGGCGCCGCGCGAGCGGGACGCCCTGCTCGCCTGGTACGACGAGTCGGTGCGCCAGCTGCTCGACGCCCTGCGCGCGGCCGGGCCGGACCGGGGCTGCTGGACCTGGTGGAGCACGTCGCAGTCGCCGGAGACCGCCGGGGCCGTCGCCCGCCACCAGCTGCAGCAGATGGCCGTGCACACCTACGACGCGCAGCTGGCCGTGGGCGACGCCCAGCCGCTGCCCGACGACGTCGCGCGCGACGGGGTCGACGAGTTCCTGCGCACCTGTGTCGCCACGGCCAGCCCGTGGCCGCACGAGCCCGCCACCCTGGAGTATCGGATCCCCGGCGGCGACGCCTGGCGCCTGGAGCTGTCCGCCGCCGGGGCGCGGGTCAGCACGCCGCAGGGCGAGCCGGTGGACCTGCGCGGGCTGGGCACGGCGAACGAGCTGGTCATGAGCTTCTACGGGCGGATCCCGCTCGAGACACTGACGCTGGAGGGCGACCGGCGGGTGCTGGACCGGCTGGTCGCCTGGGAACCCGCCTGAGCAAGAAGCGGGAACCCGCCTGAGCGAGGCTTGACCTTGACACCGTGACAAGGTTTTCACTGGGGGGCATGGCAGACACGACCGCATCGGCCCGGCTGCAGACGGCGCTGGCCGCCGGGACCCGGGCCGATCCCGCGCTCCTCGACGACCTGGTCGCCCGGTGCGGCACCGAGCCGGACTTCTTCGTCCGCGACATGCTCACCTGGGCGCTGACCCGGCTGCCCGCCGAGCTCACCGTGCCCCGGCTGCGCGCGGAGCTGCGGTCACCGCACCCCCAGGCGCGCAGCCAGGCACTGCACACCCTGTCCAAGATCGGCGACCGGCGCGCGTGGCCGGACATCACCCCGCAGCTGCTGCGCGATGCCGACGACGAGGTGGCGCGCACCGCTTGGCGTACGGCGGTGGTGCTGGTGCCCGACGACGAGCGGGCGCAGCTGGCCGCCGCCCTGGTCACCCAGCTGGGCCGCGGCGGGCGTGACGTGCGGCGCAGCCTCAGCCGGGCCCTGGCCGCGCTCGGTGACGTCAGCGAGCCGCTCCTGCGGCGCGCGGGCGTCGGCGGCGACCCCGGCGTGCGGGCCCACGCGCGGGCCACGCTGGTGATGCTGCAGGATCCGGACCATGCTGATCGGTGAGGTGGCGCGGCGTTCGGGGGTGAGCACCCGGATGCTGCGGCACTACGACGCGCTCGGGCTGGTGCGGCCGACCGGGCGCACGGTGGGCGGCTATCGGGAGTACGCGGGCGAGGACATCCGGCGCATCTTCCACGTGGAGAGCCTGCGGTCGCTGGGGTTGTCGCTGCGCGAGGTCGCCCGCGCGCTGCAGGACCCCGCGTTCGCGCCGGCGGCGCTGGTGCAGGACCTGATCCGGCGTACGAGCGACCGGCTGCGCCGCGAGCAGGAGCTGCTCGACCGGCTGCGCACGGTCGACGCGTCGGCGCCCGGCGGCTGGGAGCAGGTGCTGCGCATCGTCGAGCTGCTGCACGGGCTGGACTCGCCGGATGCCGCCCGCCGTCAGCAGGCGGTGCTGGCCGGCGACGCGCCGCCGGAGGTGCTGGCCGGCGCGGCGCTGGCCGAGGCCGACCCGAACGTGGCGGGCGCCCTGCGCTGGGCCCTCGCCCGCGCCGGCGCCGACGCGGTCGCTCCGGTGGCGGCCGGGCTGCATGACACCGATCCGGGGGTACGCCGCCGTGCGGTGCTGGCCCTGGCCGAGCTGCCCGGCGACGAGGCGGCCGCGGCGCTGGCGGGGGCGCTGGGTGACGGCGATCCGGGCGTACGCGCCTGCGCCGCCCTCGCCGCGGGGGCGCGCGGCGAGGCCCAGGCCGTCCCGGTGCTGGTGGCGATGATCGTCGCGGGCACCAGCGACGTCGACGCCGCCGAGGTGCTGGGCAGCCTGGCCGCCACGCACGCCGGCATGGTCCTGGGTGCGCTGCTCGCCGAGCTGGACGGCCCCGCGCCGGTGCGGATCCGGGTGGTGCAGGCCCTGGCCGAACTGCCGGCGCCGGTCACCGCCGACGTGCTGCACCGGTTGCGTCACGACGACGACCGGGTGGTCGCCGGGCTGGCGGCGGCCCTGCTCAGCTCTCCGCGATGACGGCGTCGAGCCGGGCCCGGCACTCGGCGACGAACTCCGGCCAGCTGTCGCGGTAGTAGACCACCCCGCTGGCGCCGACGACGATCGCCCACGCCCGGGCGCGCTGCCAGGTGAGGTCGTCCAGGGCCAGGGCCTCGCGGTAGGCGGCGCGGGCCGGGGCGGGCAGGTCCCACACCGCGGCGTGCTCGGCGTCGGGCCAGCCCACCGACAGCGCGCCGAAGTCAATGACCGCGGCGAGCCGGCCGTCGCGGGCGAGCAGGTTGGCCGGGCGCAGGTCGCCGTGCAGCCACACCGGCGGCCGGTCGGGGTCGGGCAGCGTCAGCGCGGCCTGCCACAGCTCGGCGAGGCGGCCGGTCAACTGCAGGTCCCAGCCGGCGCAGTCGCGCAGGCTGCCGCCGCGGTACCAGCTCAGCTCGCCGCCGCGGGTGGCGCCGGCCAGGGGGATCGCGTGCAGCTGCCGGACGAAGGCGGCCAGGTCGGCGCCGAACGCGGGCCAGTCGGTGACGGTGCCGGGGCCGGGCGGGCTGCCGTCGATCCAGCGGAAGACCGCCCAGGGCAGCGGGAAGCCCGGGCCGGGCGCGCCGGCGAACACCGGCTCCGGGATGGGCAGGCTCAGCTGCGGCGCGAGGCGGGGCAGCCACGTGCGTTCCTTGCGCAGGGGCGCCGCCTTTTCGGCGGTGCGCGGCAGGCGTACCAGCAGGTCGTCGCCGAGGCGCCACATCGTGTTCTCGGTGCCGGCGCCGGCCGGGCGCAGCGGCAGCCCCGCCCACTGCGGGCACTGCGCCGCCAGCAGCGCGGTGACGGTCTCCGGGCCGGCGGTCACTTCGTCCTGGTGCAAGGTCACCGGTGCAGTGTCGCCGGGCGCGCTGCCGGCGGCGACCGGTTTTCCGCGCGGCCCTCGGTGGGGCGGCCGGGGCCGCCCCACCGCCCCCGTGAAGGCCCAGCCTCACCATCCACGCTGGACCTTCTCTGCAATTTCGCCGTAGGCCCGGCCCGGCAGTACAGTGCGCAGCAATCACCGGGCCGGCACCGACGGAGGGCGTGGATGGAGTTCCGGCTGCTGGGGCCGGTCGGGGTGGCGTCCGGCGGCGGGCCGCGCCAGGTCGGGGGCACCAAGGTGCGCACCCTGCTGGCGGCGCTGCTGCTCGAGCCGGGCCGGGTGGTGCCCGCCGACCGGCTGGTGGACATCCTGTGGGACGACGATCCGCCGGCCACCGCGCGGGCGCTCATCCAGACGTACGTGTCCGCGCTGCGCCGCGCCCTGGGCGACGACCCGCCGGCAATCGTGATCACCCGCGCCCCCGGCTATCTGATCCGCGTCGAGGCCGGGCAGCTGGACCGGGACCGCTTCGAGCAGCTGGTGCAGCAGGGGCGGGCCGCAGCCGGGGCGGGCCGGCACCGGGAGGCGGCCGAGGCGTTGCGGGCCGCCGACGCGGTGTGGCACGGCCCGGCGCTCGGGGGTGTGCGCAGCAGGGTGCTGGCCGCCGAGGCCGCCCGCCTCGACGAGCAGCGCCTGGCCGTCACCGAGGCGCGCCTGGACGCCGAGCTGGCCGCCGGCCACGGCGCCGACCTCGTCGGGGAGCTGACCGCGCTGGTGGAGGCGCATCCCACGCGCGGGCCGCTGCGCCGGCAGCTGATGCTGGCCCTGCAGCGCTCCGGGCGTACGGCGGACGCGCTGGCGGTGTATCGCCGCGGCCGCGAGACGCTGATCGAGGAGCTGGGCATCGAGCCGGAGCCGGAGCTGACCCGGCTGCACGACGCGATGCTGCGCGGCGAGCCCGGTCCGGCCCCGGCGGCACCGGCGCCGCTGCGCGCGCTGACGCCGGCGCAGCTGCCGCCCGACGCCGCCGACTTCACCGGGCGGGCCGGCCTGGTCGCGCAGCTGGGCGGGCTGCTCACCGCGCCGGGGCCGGCGGTGGTGGCGCTGCTCGGGCCCGGCGGGATCGGCAAGTCGGCCCTGGCGGTGCATGTCGCGCACCGCGCCGCCGGCGACCATCCGGACGGGCAACTGCACGCCGACCTGCGCGGCAACACCGACACCCCGGCCTCGCCGGCGGAGATCCTGGGACGGTTCCTGCGGGCGCTGCACCCCGAGGCGGCGGTGCCCGACGGTACGGGCGAGCGCGTCGACGCGTACCGCAGCCTGCTCGCCACCCGCCGCATGCTGATCGTGCTCGACGACGCCGCCGACGAGCAGCAGGTCCGGCCGTTGCTGCCGGGCAGCGGCACGTCGTCGGTGCTGGTGACCTCCCGGGCGCGGCTGGCCGGGCTGGACGGCGCGCGGCTGGTCGAGCTGGACCTGCTGCCCACCGCGGAGGCGACCGCCCTGCTCGCCCGGGTCGCCGGCGCCGAGCGCATCGACGCCGACCCGGACGCCGCCGCGGCGATCGTCGCGGCGTGCGGCAACCTGCCCCTGGCGGTGCGGGTCGCCGGGGCGCGGCTGGCCACGCGCCGGCAGTGGACGGCCGGTCTGCTCGCGGCCCGGCTCGGCGACGAGCGCCGCCGCCTGGACGAGCTGTCGGCCGGTGACCGGCGGCTGCGGGTCAGCATCGGGCTCAGCTTCGCCGGGCTCGGCCCCCGGGTGCGTACGGCGATCCATCTGCTCGGGCATCTGGGGCTGTCGGACTTCCGGTCGTGGGTGCTCGCGTACGCGCTGGACGTGGGCGTGCCGGAGGCGGAGCGGATCCTCGAAGGGCTGGTGGACGCGCACCTGGTCGACTACACGTACGTCGACGCGGGCGGGCACGTGCGCTACCGGCTGCACGACCTGGTGCGCATCTACGCGCGGGAGCAGGCCGAGCAGCACGAGCCGCGCGAGGTGCTGGCCGCCGCGACCGCCCGGGTGGCCGGCGCCTGGTCGGCGGTGCTCAACCAGCTCAGCGAGCACATCACCGACCACGCCACGTCCGGCATGATCCTGCCGGTGGCCCCGCCGGCCCCGGACGCCGACGTCGACCCCGCCGCCCGGGCCGACCCGCGCGGCTGGCTCGACGCGGAGCAGACCTCGCTGGTGCTGGCGGTCGAACGCGCCGCCGAGCTGGGCCTGCACGCGCACGCGCTGGCCTTGGCCGCGGTGCTGTGCAGTTCGACGTACGTGCTGCACAGCGTGCCCGATCTGTGGGAGCGCGCGCACCGGGCGGCCCTGGGCGCGGTGCGCCGCGGCGGGGACGTGCACGGCGAGGCGGTGCTGCTGGCCTGCCTGGGGCAGGTGCGCTACGAGCAGGACGACTTCCCGGCGGCGCGCCGGCACCTGACCGAGGCGGCGGAGCGCTTCCGGGACCTCGGCGACGAGCGGGGCCAGGCCAGCGCCCTGGCGGCGATCGGGCTGGCGGCCCGCGAGCAGGGCTATCTGCCCGAGGCCGAGCACTTCCTGGCCCAGGCCGCCGAGCTGGCCGCGCGGCTGGGCGACGACCGGGCCGTGGGCCACTGCGCGCGGCTCATCGGCTCGGTGCATCTGGAGCGCGGTGACGTCGCGGCCGCCGACACCGCGC